>CAZDYZ010000856.1:0-2412 GCA_964509525.1 uncultured Acidobacteriaceae bacterium | reverse complement strand
AACAAGGCTTGCGCGTCCGCCATCGGCAGAAAATTGAAGGCCCGGAAGGTTGCGATGAGACTGAATGTGCCGACCACCGAGCGAAGCACGATGGCGTCGGGGCGGCTGTTGATCTTGAGCAGATCGCGCCGCCCGAGCAGGAAGATCCAGACCGCAAACGGAAACGCCGCGATCGCATTCCGGTAGAACGCCACCTCGATGACGGAATGCGCAGGGCTGAGAAGCTTTGCGAACACATTCATGGTGTTCAGCATGAAGAACGAGGCCACGGAAGCCGCCATTCCAAGCGCGATCCTGTCCCTGTGGAGCGGCTTGGTTTCCGGCGCAGCCTCGGCTGCTCCTGGTTTATCGGGTTTGAATTGCATGCTCCCGCTTTACACGAAGGATCTTCGAAAGGTAATCGTGATGTCAAAAAACGGTAGCATTCGAGATTTATTGGATCGCCAGAATGTGCAGCGCGACGCGCGCTGAGACAGCGTATTTTTGGAGGCTTAATCTATGGCGGATTCGGTTGATTTGCGAACTTATTGCGGGCCGTCAGGCGTCTTCCTTGCATGGTGGCATGCCACCAAAGTTGCCGACTGCCTTGGATATGCGGTGCTCCGCCGCGTAAACCGGTCAGCGGTGGATTCTCTTTTGGCTTACGTCGGTTTTGCGGATGACCGGTCTCCTGTGCAGGCCAATCAGGAGGGGCAGCCCAGCACCGTTTGGCCCTATCAGCGCTTCACATGGACCGATTTCCATCCGCCAGCGGACAGTATTGTGGAGTATCGGGTCGTCGCTATGGTGGGGACTCCGGACGCGCCTCGCCAAAGCGGTCTGCTTTCGGCGTGGGTCGAAGGGCGCAAGCCAGTCTTTACGAACATCGTTCCCTATTTCAATTTCGGCATTGTGGGATCGCGCTGGTTTTCGTCAATGGCCGCCGAATACCCGGAGCAATTCGAGGAACTTCGGAAGGCGCTGGTACCTGCTCATAAAGTCTCACAAGGGGTGCGTAAAGGAGCGCGCAATAAGGCGGAAATGCCCCCGGTCGAAACGGCAGACAAGGCACTGGACGCCGTTCTTAAGCTGCCGGTCAAGCAAGGGGAGCAAACAACGATCGGTAATGCGCTTGGGGGACAGTTGGCAGCCAAAATGGCGGCGATGTTGACAGAGACGCTGGAAAACGAAGATGCGGAGATCTATGCGTCGCTGTTCGAGTTGTCTGAGCCTCAACTCATCGGGCAACTGAAGGCGCTAGGCTCAAGATGCCACCTCATTCTCGCAAATGGGACCCACCAACATCACGACGACGAAAATAAGGCCGCAGCTGGGGAACTCAGCGGGGCCGTAGACCTAAGTCGCAGGATGATAGAGCGGTCAAGCGTTTATGCGCACAATAAATTTGTTGTTTTCACAGAGAAAGGCGATCCCAGACGCGTTTGGACAGGCAGCACCAACTGGTCTCCCCCATGGCGTTTACACGCAGGTAAACAACGGCATCATGATCGACGACATGGATGTCGCCAAGGCCTACCTCGCGGAATGGCACCGGCTTAAAGCCGCAGGTGACAAGTCTCCTCCCCCGCCAGACTCGCACGCTCAGGAGCAATATCACTTCCAGAAGGCGGCCACATCAATCTCTGTTTTCTTTAGTCCGCATCGTTTGCCGAAAGCGGAGGGGGCCGATTCGCCAGACTTGAAATATGCGTCTGCTCTCATCCGTGGTGCCCGGTACAGGATTCTTACCTTGATGCTGGACCCTGGATGGGGAGGAAGCCTTTTACAGACGATAAGGCGAACTGCTGAATCCAATCGTGGACTTTACGTTCGTGGACTGGTGAATTCGGATCCCACAATCCACGCCAAGAAGGGCGACAGCGATTCTGTAGGATTTCTCCATGGACATGAATCGATCCCGTCAACGTATGATATCGCGTTACCAGCAGCGCAACGGCAGCCCGGCGAGCCCATCGAAGACTATCTTGGACGGGTCGGAATTGTCGTTGTTCACAGCAAGGTCATCGTGATCGATCCTCTCGGCGATCATCCGGTGGTGATGACAGGCTCCCACAACATGGGAGTCAAGGCCGCAACAGTGAACGATGATAATCTCGTCATCATCGAAAATGATCGGGACGTCGCTCTAGCGTATGCGGTGAACGTGATCTCAACCTTCAACCACTTCTGGTGGCGGCATAATATGGCACCCCCGAAGGAGAGAAAGGCGATCAGAGATCAAAATGGGAGCCGCATTGCTGGCGCTCAAACCAAACATCCGACCTCGGAATGGAAAGGCTTGAGAAAGGACGACTCCTGGCAGGATAAATTTTATCGCGATCCAACCGAGTCTACTGAAGCTAGGTTTTGGGGGTTGCCCGTTTAACTTCTGCAAGCGTTGCGGGCCTTACGATTTCCCACGACGCTGGCGGA
>CAZDYZ010000855.1:0-1739 GCA_964509525.1 uncultured Acidobacteriaceae bacterium | reverse complement strand
CAGTGCCAGCAGGCCAAAGAGCTCGGTCAGACGCGCAATGAGGCGCTCCTGATTGAATCGGCGACTCACCTGCTCGCTGAAACTGCGCATCTCGATGATGCTCAGATTCGGATCGATGCCGGCCAGCACAGCCCTTACCTGAGGAGCGATATCTTCCAGCGTTCCTGCATAGTACAGCTCGATGTCCTCGATATATTGCGATTGCACCTCGGAGCGCTGGTAGGAAGGTTCATCGAAATGACTGGTCTGAAAAAACGGGAGGAAGAACATGGAGTGTTGTTTGTTTGTCAGGTCATCATAGTGAGTGTTCTTCACCACTCCAACAACTTCGTAGTCACCGCTATGGCCGGGCTGAGAGAAGCCGAAGTGCTTGCCCACAGGATCCTGATTGGGAAAGAATCTGCGAACGAAAGCCTCATCCACAACGGCGACGTGTTGTGAGGTGGCCGTGTCCCGTTCATCAATGGCGCGCCCCCGTAGCACCGGAGTACCGACGGTCTTGAAGTAGTCGGGACCCACGCGCAACCACTGCACGCTGATATCCTGGGTGGCCTCGCGGCTTCGTCCCTCTATCTGGATCGCGTCGTTCCAGTTGTCTCCGTCCTGCGGGGTGTACATAGAATAGCTGACACTCGTCACCCCTGGGATGTGACCGAGCCGCTCGCGAAACTGCCGGTAAAGCACAGGCAATTGCTGTGGTTTATAACCGGCCATCAACGGATTCAGATGAACAATGAGGCGCCCGCTGGTCTCAAACCCAAAATGCAGATTCTCCATGTTACGCAGGCTCTGCGTGACCAGGCCTGCCAGGGCAAGCAAAACCAGCGAGAAGGCCACCTGTGAGATAACCAGTGATTTCTGCGGTAGGTCGGAGCGGTCGCGGATGGTTCGATTGGCGCCGCGCAGCGCGTCAGCAGGATCAGAATGCGAGGCAATCCATGCTGGAGCCACACTGAAAATCACACCCGTAAGCAGCGACAAGACAAAAGCAAAAGCGAGAATCGGCAGCGATGGTGTGGTGTCGATTGGGACAAACTGGGAACCACGGAAGGCGATCAGCAGGATAGCCCGGCTGCCAAAGTAGGCGAGCGCCAGACCGGCTGCTCCCCCGATGCATGACAGCAAAATACTTTCTGTGAGCAGAGTACGCACGAGGCGGCCGCGCGTGGACCCGAGCGCCAACTGCACCGCCGTCCGCTGCCGGCGCGCCGTTCCCCGGGCGAGCAACAGATTGGCCAGATTAGCGCAAGCGATCAACAACACGAGCGCAGAGGCGGCGATGAGAAGGTAAAGTCCGGCTTGCGATGCGTCCCTCAAGTTTGTAATCCCGGCGCCACCTGGGCCGAGTTTCAGGAATGCTTTCGGAATCTTTCCACGCTCGTAGGGTGCGAGACTGCTGACCTCGTTGGGAAGCCACTGTCGCAACTCCCCAACGAGTTGGCCTTCCACTTGCACCGGTTGTGCGTTTGGTTTGAGACGCCCGATCAGATAGAGCCAATGCTCATTCTTAAGATGCAGAACAGAGTTCGGGCCCTCCAACAACGGCTCTGCCGCCAGGGGGAAGTAGATTTCCGGCGGATCGTCGCGCAACCGATCACCGAAGAACCCCGGAGGCATGATTCCCACGACAGTAAAAGGCTCACCATCGATCATGAAGGTTGCGCCAATAACAGAAACATCGAGTCCATAATGCTGCTGCCATGCGCGGTAAGTCATAACCGCAACAGGCCCGGCGCCGG
>CAZDYZ010000854.1:0-5223 GCA_964509525.1 uncultured Acidobacteriaceae bacterium | reverse complement strand
ATCGATCTGGAGATGAGTTTTCCGCGACCGGAAAACGTCTTTCGCGTGGTCGAGGGATTCTTGAAGGCGGCTTTCTCCACCATCGGCGTCGATCTTGCAACACCTTTCCCGCAGATGAGCTACGACCAGGCAATCCGGCTTTACGGGATCGACAAGCCCGATCTGCGTTTACCGCCGATGGTGGATGTGCGCGAGGCATTTTCTGCCGAGAACCTCGCAGCCCTGCACCTGGATCCCAAGCTGCCTGTGGCCGCCATCGTCATTCCAAAGGTAGGGGAGCTGTCGCGCAAGGAGCGTGACGATATCAAAGTGCTGTTCGGCGACCGCAAACCGGCCAAAGTTTTCGAGGACATCAAACGGCTGGAGAACTCATTTCCCGATGCCATTAGGAAAGTTCGCGATCTTGCGCAGTCGCATGCGGAAGATTTGGTGGTAGTGGTTGCAGGCACTCAGCTTAGCGAAGCTGCGAGCACTGCCCAAGCCCGTCAGCACAGTTACGATGTTTACGGCGCAGCCGGCCAGCTGCGTCTCACCCTGGGCCAGAAGTATGCCGAACGACACGGCGCGTTCCGGCACGGAAACTTCCGCCTGCTGTGGGTTACTGACTTCCCCATGTTTGAATGGGACGAGGCCGAAGGCCGCTGGAACGCTGCTCACCATCCGTTCACTTCGCCGCACGAGCAGGACATGGACAAGCTGGAGAGCGATCCCGGCGCAGTGCGGGCGTTGGCCTACGATGTGGTGCTCAACGGCACTGAGCTGGGCTCCGGCTCAATCCGAATTCACCGCCAGGACGTTCAGGCGAAGATCTTCAAAGCGCTGGGCATGTCCCCGCAGGAACAGCAATCGCGCTTCGGCTTTTTTCTGGAGGCGCTGCAATACGGCACGCCGCCGCACGGCGGCATTGCGCTGGGACTCGACCGTATCGTGATGATCCTTACCGGGGCCGAAAGTCTGCGCGAGGTAATTCCCTTCCCCAAGACTGCCAAAGCGGTGGACTTGATGGTCGATGCACCAACCCCGGTCAGCGCCCGACAGCTGAAAGAGCTAGGCATTGCGGTGGTCGCGCCGCGAAAGCTCTAGCGCCGTTCCTTTGCCTCGGTGGCAGGCCTGAAACATACCTTAGCCGCGTGGCACTGATGTGTTCTTGTGTAGCCAGGAGGAAAACGTGGCCCATACAACCATCGGGATACGCACTGCGGTGTATGGATTCGAACTTCGTCTGAGTGGTTCCCAGCTCGTATTGACTGCTGGCGGGGAGAGTCTTACCGCCCCGATTGTCTTAAGCGAGACGGATGCTGAACGCCTGCGCCTGGAACTCACCAAGGCCCGTCTCTGGGAGTGGAACCAACTCGAGGAGATAAAGGCGAGAGCAGAGAGGCGATATCGTCATTATCTGGGCTCCTGGCTGGTACTGTGTCTGGCCGCATTCAGTGCATACCTCGGATACCCGGGCTACTACCCTCCAGTGTTCCTTTCGATACTTTCCATTTTCATCTGGTGGAGAGCTGGCTACGAGGAACAGCGTGAGGAAACATCGGCGCAGGCGGAAAGAGGAAGATTTGTTCCCGAGTGGAGCTACTTTCAGCAGCGGCTGGAGGCATCAGAGCCAGCCAAGGCCGAATAGCTGAGCAACTTTTGAACCTGAGTCTACTGTATCGGATTATGCTGCGGCGCTGTCGTGAAGCGGGGGGAGGAAACCGATACAAGCTCCGACGGCATGGGGTCGGGGAATGTTTCCGGAAGATTCAGCAAGGCACGTAATTGGGGTAGGACGGCACGCACGGAAGCTTCGCCCCGGGCGATCAGTTCCCGGAAGCGATCGAAACAATCGTAGCTGAAACCGGTCACGTCGGGTTCGAGGACCAGGTCAGCATCGCGTTTCCACACCTCACCCATCTTGCTTTGCGCGATGGAGAAGCATTGGCCGATGACTTCGAAGAGGTGGCGTGGGTTCCGCTGCTGGTTCCAATGCGCTCTGAGAAATACGCCAACCACACGCTCCGCTCCCATTTGCCGCAAGGGTGTTGTGGGAACCGCATAGGCAAGCATGCCGTCTACATAGCAGCGGCCATCAATCTCGACGGGCCGGAACATTCCTGGATAAGCGCAGCTGGCGCGAATGGGGCCGGCCAGAGCACCTTCGCGGAAAATGACAGCTTCGCCGGTCGAATAATCGGTGGCCGTAATTGCCAAAGGCGTCTTCAGCTCTTCGAAGCTACGGGCTTTCACCACCCGTGTGCAGAACTGTGTGATGCGGTCATTGCTGCAGAAACCGTGGCGCGAGAGGGTCCAGCGCGCGAAGTCCCGAAACCGGGCAGTGCGAGCCACCTCCTCCAGTTCGGCGGCGCTCATGCCCGCGCAGTGGCAGGCCCCAATGATCGCGCCCACGCTGGTGCCGGCAACAAAATCGACCGGAATCTTCGCATCTTCAAGCGCCTTGAGCACACCGATGTGAGCCACACCGCGAGCGAAGCCCCCGCCCAGAGCCACTCCCAGCTTCATGCGTCGTGGCGCGGGAAACTCCAGCACATGTTGCGCTGCCGCAGCGCGGGTGAACTCGCGCGAGAAGGCGCGTACGGAGCGGATTATGTCACGGACATTGCGCAAGGCCCTGATCCTATCGAATTGCACCTGCCTCATTTCCCCACAACTTGAGAGATGCTGACTCTTGCCACGATGATGCCTTAATTGCTATCCGACTGAGGAGTGCCATTCACAGCACGTTTGGTAAAAATTCGATGAAAGCTGTCTTCCATCCCTCCTAGGTTTGGCATTCGACCCGTAGTCTGCGAAACTATCGGGTTCGTATTCAAGGTCCATCCATGGAGCGCGAGTTCTCGGCTGGCGGTGCAGTGTTGCGGAAGATGCGAGACTGCTGGTATGTGGCAGTGATCGAACCGCACATGGAACGGCCGAAGAAATCATTTAAGCGAGCGACCCGCAAAGATCCTGAGGTCATCATTGCTCTGCCCAAGGGCACCATCGACAAGGGCGAAAAGCCGGAGCAGACTGCCCTGCGCGAAGTCACGGAAGAAACCGGTGTACAGGCTGAGCTGATCGGCAAGCTCGCCGACATCAAGTATCGGTACGTGCGCAATTGGGGTGATCGCGCCCGTGTCTTGAAGATCGTCAGTTTTTACCTTTTGCTTTATCGCTCGGGGCGGCTGGGCAACATCCCGCAGGAGATGCGAATTGAGGTCCAGAAAGCATATTGGCTGGCGCTGGACGATGCTTTGCAGTTGCTCAGCTACAGCGGCGAGCGTGAAGTCGCGCAGCGCGCTCTGGATTATGTGCACACCCATCCTGAGTTAGAAACCCATGCCACAAACACCACACATTGAGCGTCACTTCACGGCAGGCGAGGTTGTCCGCGATGTCGTCATTGGCATGTCGGATGGTTTAACTGTGCCCTTCGCGCTGGCCGCCGGCCTCTCCGGAGCGGTGGACAACAGCCGCATCGTAGTGATCGCGGGGCTGGCCGAGATTGCCGCCGGCTCTATCGCCATGGGTCTCGGTGGATACCTTGCTGCCAAGAGCGACGCCGAGCATTACGCCAGCGAGCGGCAGCGCGAAATGCGCGAAGTACAGGAGATCCCCGACGAAGAGGCGCGGGAGGTGCAGAATGTCTTTGCCGACTATGGTCTGGCACCCAATGAAAGTGGCCCCGTAGTCGAGGCCCTCACCCGCAAACCCAAGGAGTGGGTGGACTTCATGATGCGCTTCGAGCTTGGCTTGGAGGAGCCCGACCCCAAGCGTGCCGTGCGCAGCGCCCTGACCATTGCCGCTTCCTACATCGGCGGAGGGATCATCCCGCTGGCCCCCTACATGGCTCTACACAGCGCAGCCACGGCCCTCCTCTGGTCAATAGCAGTGACTCTGGCCGCGCTGGGGGTCTTCGGCTATATCAAAGGCCACTTTACAGGGGCACGGCCCGCACGTTCCGCATCGCAAACCGTTGTAATAGGAGGACTTGCCGCGGGCGCCGCCTTCCTGCTGGCGAAGCTGATCTCCTGATCACCCGGCCAGGCGGAACTATTAAGAATTCCCTTGACTGAATGATGATTCATTCATTACCATGTAGGCAATTTGATAGGCGCGTGCCGTTGCCATCCTCACCCCACATCTTACGGCGCGCGCCGATTTTGTCTCAGGGCCCGGTAGTTATGTCGTGTGTTTGGGTGAGGAGGGTCGTGTGGATGTCGATTTTCATCTCCCGTTCGGATCAAATCAAACAACTTCTTGTTTCATTCAGCATCCTTTGAGAAAGGCACTGTCTTGCAAGGGCGCGCTGTGCGCCGAGCCGTCGAATCCGTGAAGCAAGAACGAGCTTCCATCCCATAGTCAGCGGAGAACTCATGCAGAGAAGGATTGATAGAGTCGCCGTCCTGGGCGCGGGCACGATGGGCGCCCGCATCGCCGCACACCTGGCCAATGCCGGTGTTCCCTCTTACCTGTTCGATATCGTTCCGCCCGACGCCGATGGTCCGGTGCGCAACCGCATCGCCGCCGCGGGCCTGGAAGCCGCCGTGAAATCGAAACCCGCAGCCTTCTCTAAGCCATCGCTGGACTGTCTGGTGACCATCGGCAACTTCGAGGATGACCTGCAAAAGCTCTCCCAGGTTGACTGGATTATCGAGGCGGTGATTGAGGACCTCAACCTGAAGCGCGAACTGCTTCGCAAGGTTGATGCCGTACGCAAGCCGGGAACAATCATTACCACCAACACCAGCGGTCTACCCGTCGCCAGAATCGCGGAGGGCTTTCCGCAAGATTTCCGCCGTTGTTGGTTCGGGACACACTTCTTCAATCCGCCGCGATACATGCGGCTTCTAGAGGTCATCCCGACCCCGGATGCTGATCCCTCAGCCATGGAAACCATCGCACACTTCTGCGACCTGTATCTCGGCAAGGGAGTTGTATACGCCAAGGACACTCCGAACTTCATTGCCAACCGTATTGGAACATTCTCCGCTCTGAACGTGATGCGTGTGATGCAAGAGATGGATCTGAGCATCGAGGAAGTAGACGCGCTGACCGGAACCGCGGTCGGCTGGCCGAAGATGGCGACCTTCCGGCTTGCCGACCTGGTGGGCCTCGACATCCTAAGCCATGTGGTGCGCAACGCCACCACCAACCTTCAGGACGAACGCGGCGACCTGAAGCTGCCCGACTTCTTCCAGGCAATGGTGGAACGCAAGTGGCTGGGCGACAAGACCAAGG
>CAZDYZ010000853.1:0-4619 GCA_964509525.1 uncultured Acidobacteriaceae bacterium | reverse complement strand
GATCTCAAGGTCCACCGAGGTGATGGAGTCACCCGGGAACAGCCAAGCCCAGAACTCGAAGCCGTTAAAGGTGTTGTTCCCCGAGCTGTTGATGAACGAGTCGCTGACAACAAACCCGAAGTTAATGGTCCACGCATCCGTATTCCCATTAACTGGCCCATTATCATATAGGTCGCCCAGCTGCCCAACGGCGGGGACAACCAGCAGACCCAGACAGAGCAATGTGAGCGAGGCGATACGCAGTTTCATGGTTCAAACTCCCTCCTTAGCCAGTCGATACCCACTCGATCTCTGACTGGCCAGGTCAATGGGGAGGAGCGAGGATCTTTTGTGTTCTGCGGTTGTAAGTCGTGAGCGAGTCTAGATTCGTTGATCTAGTGTGACAAGGACGGAACTCACACAGCCCTGTGCGCAATGAGTCTTGCCGCAAGGAGCTCGGCTCACCGCGCTCCTAGCAACAATGAAAAACGAAACCGAAATGGCTTTATCACAGCAAAAAATGGTGACGGGCGACGACGTGGCGATCGGTTAGACCATCGCGGAACAGTTTGGCTTAGGCAGCGACATCGTAGCCACTTCCGATATCTTCGTCGGCGAAGTTGGCAAGGGAGATATTCCGCTCGAACTGGCCAGGAATGTCGGCGTAGCGCAGGGCTTCGGTCGTGTCTTCGCGCGGCACAAGTGGGCCATCGTGAAATCAGCGCAGGAGCTGGGACAGAGAATTCACTGCTCCAGTCCTGTCGGTAATTATCCGCGGAATTGAGGAGGCGCGTAGGACATTCGAGCGCATGTTGGGCTATGCCTATTACCGGGTTGCCATGACCATCAACATCATGGTTTTCGTTGTTTTGGCCATGATCGTTTTAAACCTCCAGGCGCTGACCCGGATCATGATCATCATGCTGGCATTGCTCGATGATGTGCCGGTTATGCTGATTGCTTTTTACAACGCCACGGTTGCCCCCAAGCCGGTGAAGTGGGACATGTACAAGGTGCTGATGACCAGTTCCATCCTAGCCACTGTCGGGGTTGTTCAAAGCCTCATCATGGGCACCACTTGCATCGTGTCCTGCAGTTGCCCTTAGAGCAGACGCAAACCGGGATGTTCATGCAACTGGTAATTGTCGGCCACCTGCTGTTGTTTTAAACCCGCGCCAAAGGCCGCTTCGGGAAGCCGCCTCTGCCGTGTGCCCGCCTGTTCTGGGCCATCCTGGGCACTCAGGCCGTGGCCGCGCTGATGGCCGCCTACGGTATACTCGTCGCTCGCATTCCGTGGAGCCTGATCGGCTTCATCTGGGTGTACAACTTAGTGTGGCTGTTCCTCGTGGATATGGTGAAGCTCGCTGAAAAATCGCAGGATCGACCGCATGCGCACCGGCCAGCTGCTTTGGCAAAGGTGGCTGAGGCCGTTACGTGCGCGGACTGTTTAGTACCCACATTGAGCATTAGGTCGGAGCAGCAGGCAAGGGAGTCCTATGGACTATCGCAAGGAGTTCTTGGTTGAAACGGGGTCCAAGGTAAAGCTGGGCAAGATTGCCCCCGGATACACAGGAAAGCATGTTTCAGAAGAGAAAGCCAAAGCAGACATCGAGAAGAATCGGGCCAAACTGACTGCGCTGCAGTTGTTGCTGTACGCAGAAAGGCACCACTCGCTTCTGGTTGTGCTGCAGGCGCTGGACGCAGGCGGCAAGGACGGAACGGTCAACCACGTCATGAGTGCCATGAATCCGCAGGGTACGATTGTCACTGGATTCAAAGGACCAACCGCGCTGGAACTGGAACACGACTTTCTCTGGCGCATTCACCCCCATGTTCCCGCCAAAGGCATGGTGGCGATTTTCAACCGCTCGTACTACGAGGACGTACTCGTCGTACGCGTACATAAGCTGGCTTCCAAAAAAGTCTGGTTCGAGCGGTATGAACTGATCAATGATTTCGAAAACTTCTATACCGGCAGAACAACACCCACATCATCAAGTTCTTCCTGCACATCAGCAAGGAAGAGCAGCTGAAGCGTTTCAAACAGCGTCTCGACGATCCAGCTAGCAATTGGAAAATCAGCGACAACGACTACAAGGAACGCGAGCTCTGGGATGACTACACCAAATCTTTCGAAGACACGTTCGCGCAGACGAGCACGAAACATGCGCCCTGGTACATTATTCCGTCCGACCACAAGTGGTTTCGCAACTTGGCGGTGTCGCAAATCGTAGCCGACACCATGCAAGAGCTCGGCATGGAAATGCCCAAACCAACGGTGGACCTCGACGAGATTCGCGGGGAATACCACGAAGCCGCTGAAGACGCGGCACCGAAGAAGAAGAGAAAAGACCAAGACGCCGGTGATGGCGATAGTGGCAAAGATGCAGGTAAGAAGGACAAGAAAAAGAGCAACAAAGACAAAAGGAAGTAATCCACCTCCCGCCTGAGCATCAGGATGAAAGCGACCCCTCTCTCTACATCGCGCTTTACCCTTTTCCAGGGGATCCTGCCCATTCGGTGGCAACAGACCGTGAAGGACGCACTGGCCGGGTTCCAGTTAGCGGCGATGAACATCCCTCAGGCTCTTGGTTATACCAAGATCGCCGGCACGCCTGTCATAACCGGTTTCTATACGCTTCTGCTGCCGTTGCTGGCATTTGCTACGTTCGGTTCGTCACGTTACTTGGTGGTCTCGGCCGATTCGGCGACGGCAGCAATCCTGGCTGGGGGACTCGGCGACATGGCTCGGCTGGCGAGTCCACGATATGTGGAGCTCGCAGGATTGGTTGCGCTGCTTACGGCAGGGCTGTTGCTGTTGGCGCGCTTCCTGAGACTGGGGTTTCTCGCCGATTTCCTCTCCCAGACTGTGTTGGTGGGCTTTCTCACGGGTGTAGGCTTTCAGGTCGGCATCGCCGTGCTGGGTGAGATGCTCGGCATGGAGGTCCAATCGCGGAGGACGATAGGGCAATTATTCGAAGTGATTCGCAGCCTCTCGCGTGTGCACCTTCTTTCGGCGAGCCTTTCGGTCGCTGTCCTCGCAATCGTGGTTGGTTTGCGCCGCGTTGCTCCGAAGCTGCCTGGTTCGCTGATTGCGGTAGTTGGAGCGATAGCAGCCAGCGCTGGATGGGATTTCGCGAAACACGGTGTCGCCACCATTGGGCCGGTGACTGGCGGCCTTCCCCACTTGACCCTTCCTCCACTGACATGGCGAGAGACGTTGGCGCTACTTCCGGTGACAGTATCGTGCCTAGTGATGATCGTCGCGCAAAGCGCGGCGACGGCCCGATTCTATGCTGCGCGTCACCGCCAACACTTGGATGAAGATGCCGACCTCCTGGGGCTTTCGGCTGCCAATGCTGCTGCTGCCATAACCGGGACATTCGTTGTGGACGGCAGTCCCACCCAGACGGCAATGGTCGAGAGTTCGGGTGGGCAGAGCCAGCTTGCGCAAGTGTCCACAGCCGTGATCGTGGCGCTTGTACTGCTCTTCCTCACCCGGCCGTTGCAGTACCTTCCGCGTTGCGTGCTGGGAGCGATTGTCTTCGGTATTGCCATTCGGCTCGTGGACATGCGCAGCCTGCGTGACATTCAGCGCGAGAGTCCTGGCGAATTTGCCCTGGCCCTGTTGACTGCTGCGGTGGTAGTGCTAGTCGGGGTGGAACAGGGTATTGTGATTGCCATGGTGTTGTCACTGCTGCGCATTGTGAAACACAGCTATCGACCGCAGACGGGCGTGATAGTGGCTGGTAAGGATGGGGCGTGGGAGTTGCACCCGATAGCCTCGGGAGAATCCACCGGACCGGGAGTTGTGCTCTATCGCTTCGGTGCTGCATTGTTTTACGCCAATGTCGGCCGGTTCGCGACCGAGGTTCGTGATCTGATCGGAAAGGGTTCTTTGAAGGTCCGATGGTTCATTGTCGATGCCGAGGCCATCCCGAATATCGACTACACGGCTGCAGTTGCGGTTCGAGAACTCGAAAAAGAGTTGGTGGAGAATGGCGTTGAGTTGGCCTTTGCGCGCGTGGCACCTTCTCTGCACGCGGACCTGGTCCGGCACCGCGTGCTCGACGTAACTGGACCACCACGGATCTTTGCTCGACTGCACGAGGCTTTGGCGGCAGCGTCACCTGGAGTCGAAAAGCAGTAAGATTCGGGTGCGGCAGAGCAGCGACCATGCACGGGGAAATCACGGAGCAGGTGAATCTTGCGCACCCCATTCCAGTCTTGATCGTCTACGGTACCGTTGTCGTGCCGGAAGATGGGATCGTTCACTTCTATGATGACATTTACGGGCACGATGCAGCATCGTTCAAAGACGCGGTCAGATCGAGCAGTAAGTCGAACAAACGCGGATCAAAATGGCGTATGTCTCCCGTGCGATGGTCGCGGAGATAGTGGTCGAGTTCGGCCGAAGCTTCGGGCAAATAGGTATCTCCGCGCCGATAAACGATGTCGAGGCGCTCGTTGGTGTGGGTATGATGAAAACGAAGCCGGTATTCCGGTGCTGCGGCGGGGCTTGCAGATTCCGTCGACCAGCCCAGCGGGACGGTCAGCAACAGCGTGCTTAGCCAGAAGGTGTGGTTTCGGACTATTGATCTCATCGTTGTAGAAGTTGCTCTCTCTGAATTTCTCGGTCT
>CAZDYZ010000852.1:0-20494 GCA_964509525.1 uncultured Acidobacteriaceae bacterium | reverse complement strand
GACCTTTCGGGGTTCCCAGCAGTCGTCCCAAACGGAAGATGACACCGCGCTCATACTCGGCCAGGATCTTGATCGAGTTGATGATGTAAAGGACGAAGATGACGATAACAACAATGCCAGCGATGCCGGGCACGTGATGCCTCCCATGGTACAGAAAAGTTTAGAACGTGGCCTACTTAGGATTGTAGAACCAAGTAGCGGAGTAACCCAAGTTGGCAACAGCCATCCGCCACCGGTTGGAGCCGTGGTTGCCTTCCCTAGTTTCTAAGACACAAGGGCGCTTTCGAAAGAAGCAGGTAGTCTGCTTAGGACAGCTTGCGACCCATTAAGCCAGCAAGCGCGAGGATTCCCGAACCTAACAGGATGACGCTGCCCGGTTCCGGAACTGGTGGCCCGCAACCCCCACTGCCGCAGATGCCGAAAAACGAGAACGCCTCCGATGGAATCGTTCCTACTGTATTCTCGTAGCCCACAGACGGGCATCCGCCGCCCATACCATTGTCGCCGCCACAGCCTACGCCACTGTTCTCATCCCAGTACGCAGGATCCCCGCTGGGCACGACAGCATTCTGGATGCTAACCCACAGCGGACCGCCAGGAGGCAGGATCGTGCCTGCGAACGTACCTTCGTATTCGCAAACATCGAAGCCGAAGTTGTTGCTCAGGCAAGAACCTACCTGAGCTAACGCAATGGTGGTGTCCGGAAATAGGGAAGAATCTCCCGGCGCCGTCCCGATCTCAAGGTCCACCGAGGTGATGGAGTCACCCGGGAAGACCCAAGCCCAAAACTCAAAGCCGCTAAAGGTATTGTTCCCCGAGCTGTTGATGAACGAGTCGCTGACAACAAAGCCGAAGTTAATGGTCCAAGCATCGGTGTTGCCATTAACCGGGCCGTTGTCATAGAGGGATTGCCCCATGGTTGGGACAACCAGGAGCCAGAGAAAGAGCAGAGTGAACGAAACGCTGCGTAGGTTCATGGGTCGAACCGACCTTATCAAGTCAATTTTTTGCGCACGGCCTCCAATAACTCTACCGCATTTAGCGCGCTGCGCGGGTCCTCTTCATGCTTGAAGAAAGCATAGGTCTCCACTCCGTCGGCCACACAGCGCTCGATGCGATCGCCCAGTTTCTTCAGCTCCTCCGAGGAATAACCAGGCTGACGGAAGCGAAAGTAGATGAAGCTTGCAGTGCGGACGTAAGGGGCGCTGAGCTTTTCAGTTTCCGCGATGCAGAGCGCCGCATTACGCTCCTCGAGTGCCTGGTAGACCTCGTCGTTGAACCACGAGGGGTGGCGAAATTCGAAGGCTGCCTTGAAATTTCTCGGCAGCAACGCAAGAAATTCACGCAACAGAACGACATCGCCCTGCAGATTGGGAGGCAACTGAAGAAGTACTGCCCCAAGCTGTGTGGCCAGCGGTTGTAGGGTAGGAAGGAATCGCTGCAGCGGCTCTTCAATATTCCTCAGTCGTCGAACATGAGTGATGTACTGGTTCGCCTTCAGAGTAAAGCGAAAATTCGGGCCGACGGCAGCCATCCAATCGGTTGCAGCTTTCTCCGAGAGCCGGCTGCGGAAGGTGTAATTGACTTCCACAGCAGTAAGTTGCGTTGCATAAAACTTCAGAAAGTACTTCGCCGGGAGGTCACGGGGGTAAAAATCCGGTTTCCAGATGGGGTACGACCAGCCGGATGTTCCCACGTAGAGCGGCGGGTTCGAATGTTCAGCGCCGTCTGACTTGAGAGACCGAGCAGGGGCTGTAAGCTGCGATTTTGGCTCCCTTGTGCCGGTTGATTTCATGCGCCGGAAACCATATCACAACGGTTTGTGTTTTGAGTAACCAGGAGTAGGTTTCACAGTCGACCCCGGTCTCGCGGGCGGGCTCGAACGCTTTTTGGCCGCCTTCTTCTGTCGATCGGGCCGGGCAGGTTTCAGCACGACCGCGGCGCGGGATAGCGACGATCGCCCGCCCCCGCAGCATTCGTCGAGGGCTGCCACTGGTGGCAGTTTCTGCTTTAACGTCAGCACAGGTTCGAACAGGTCACCATGCTTCTTAACTCGCTCCAGCACCTGGTGCGACTCAAAACTGAGCATCGCCGCTTCGCCTGCTGCCTTACATTTCTCTACCTCGTTCCACTTCAACGGCGTCGAAACGGTTGGCCGTTCCTTCGCCCGCAACGAGTACACACAAATCGTCGTCTTGTGATCGTCGTTCTGGCTCCAGTCCACTAAGACTTTTCCGGTGCGCAGCGCCTTTTTCATATCGGAGACCACCAGCTCGGGATGCTGGCGCTCCAGTATGCGCGCCATTTGGTGAGCAATTGACTTCGTCTGCTCGTAGGTAGTTGGAGTATTCAATGGGACATAAATCTGCAGTCCCTTCGAGCCCGATGTTTTTGCGAAGCACTCCAGCCCGAGATGGTGGAGAATGTCCCGCACCCACAACCCGACCTGGCAGCATTGCACGATGTCAGCCGGCGCTCCCGGGTCGAGGTCGAAGACCAGGAAGGTAGGGCGCATCATGTCCTTGTTGAGTGACAGACTGGTATGCAGTTCGAGGTCGGCGAGGTTTGCAGCCCACACCAGAGTTGGAACGTCTTGTGCCAGGCAGTAGTTGATCCACTTATTGTTTCCCGAACTCCAGACGGGTGCAACCTGCACCCATTTTGGACGGTGTTCGGGACAGTTCTTCTCGTAAAAGTACATGCCGTCGACACCGTTGGGATAGCGCTTGAGAGTGAGCGGTCGCCCTCGCAGATGCGGTAGCAGCACCGGAGAGATGCGTACAAAGTAGTCGATGACCTGCCCTTTGGTGAAGCCGGCCTCGGGATAAAGCACCTTGTCCAGATTCGAGAGCTTCAGATGCTTACCTTCGATGTCAACCACGATGTCGTTGGCCATCGCTCCTCACCGTAGAAATGATGCAGCCTGAGCCAAGCGGTTGCAAATGGAGAGAGACTCGGCCCCCTGCTCATCTGCCGATCTTGATTGCCTGCTTGAACCGTCGACGCCAGCTCTCCCGTTTGACTTAGTCATCTTCACCTGCGTAACTTTTCAATTCAGTGCAAGGTAACCTGTGGAGGCACAATGAAGTTGTCCAAGCTGATTTGCCTGCTCCTGTTTCTGGCCGCCGTGCCGCTATGTGCGCAGGACCTGTCTTCGTACGAAAAGCAGGTGTCGGTGAAAACCCTGCCTAACGGACTGACAGTTGTTCTGTGGCGGCGGCCCGGGGCGCCGGTGTTTTCGTTCTTCACTCTGGTGGACGCCGGCTCGGCGCAGGATCCTCGAAGCGCAACCGGCCTGGCGCACATGATGGAGCATATGGCCTTTAAAGGCACGCCCGACATCGGAACTACGGACTATGCGGCGGAGAAGGTTGCACTGGAAAAGGTCGAACAAGCATATGCCGCCTACGAGGCTGAACGCATCAAGCGTGTAGGGCAGGATCCCCAGAAGCTGGCTCAGCTGAAGAAAGCCTGGCAGGATGCTATTGCCGAGGCCGACAAGTACGCGGTGAAGAACCAGTTCGGAGAAATCGTGGAAAGCCACGGTGGGGTGGGCATGAACGCCTTCACCAGCTATGACGAAACCGGCTACATGTACTCGATGCCGTCGAATCAGATCGAACTGTGGGCATCACTCGAGTCAGACCGCATGATGCACCCGGTCATGCGCGAGTTTTATAAGGAGCGCAACGTGGTAATGGAGGAGCGCCGTATGCGCACCGATAGCAGTCCGACCGGGCGCATGGTCGAACAATTTCTCGGTACGGCCTTCATGGCGAACCCCTACCATCGGCCTACCATCGGTTATGCTTCCGATCTCCAAAGCTTCTCGGCGACTGACGCCGCCGATTTCTTCAAGCGACACTACGTCCCCAGCAACATGGTCATCGGCTTGGTGGGCGATCTCGATCCTGAGCAGGTATTTCCAATTATTGAGAGGTATTTTGGTCGCTTGCCCGCGACGGCAAAGCCGGAGGAACTGTTCACGGATGAGCCGTCACAGAATTCGGTCCGCCAAGTCACGCTGCAGGATCCGGCGCAGCCTTTCTACCTGGAGGGCTATCATCGTCCGAGCTATCTCGCACCGGATGACGCGGTGTATGACGCAATCAGCGATATCCTGTCGAACGGCCGCACTTCGCGTCTGTTCCGTTCGCTCGTACGTGACAAGAAAATTGCCGCCGTTGCTGCCGGCTTCTCCGGCTGGCCGGGAGTGAAATACAGCCACCTGTTTGCCTTCTACGGCGTGCCCTTGCCTGGCCATACGACGGAAGAGATACAGAAGGCGATTCACGAGGAGATCGAGAAGCTGAAGACACAGGACGTTACCGACGAAGAACTTGAGATGTTCAAGACGCGCACCAAGGCCGACCTGATACGCGGGCTAGCCAGCAACGAAGGACTGGCGCAGCAGCTTGCCACCTACCAGACGCGTTATGGCGACTGGCGAGAGCTGTTTCGCTACCTTGATCGTGTGGATAAGGTAACCAAAGCCGACATCCGGCGGGTCTCGAACAACGTCTTCAGCGAAACCAATCGCACTGTTGGCGTCATTCAAACCCAAACTGGCCAACCCACCGCGGGAGCAAGTAAAGGAGCAGAATAATGCGAGTCCGGCAATCGCTCTTTGCGCAACTATTGGTCTGCTTCCTCCTGATCGCAGCCATCAGTCCTGCCCAGGTAAAAAGTTGGAACCAGATTCAGGCTCCGCCGTTGCCGGCATTCAAACCGCAACAGCCCGTCCGTGTGCAGCTGACCAACGGCATGGTGATCTTCCTCCAGGAGGACCATGAACTGCCTCTGATCAGCGCGACGGCGCGGGTTCGTGGCGGCTCGGTCTACGAACCAGCAAACAAAACTGGTCTCAGCGATCTGTATGGCGAGGTCTGGCGCACGGGTGGAACCAAGAGCAAAACCGGAGACCAGATGGACGACTTCCTGGAGCTGCGCGCCGCCAAGATCGAGACGGACAGCCAGTCGGACTCGACTTTGATTTCGCTCGATTGCCTCAAGGGCGACTTTGACAAGGTTTTCGAGATGTTTCTCGATCTCTTGCGCAATCCCGAATTCCGGGCCGACAAGCTGGAACTCGCGAAGGAGCAGATGTATACAGAAATCTCACGCCGCAACGATAGCGTGGACTCGATCGTTCACCGCGAAGGTCGAATCATCGCTTACGGCAAGGGAAATCCTTACGCGCGTGTGCCTGAGTACACCACGGTCGCGGCGGTCACACGCGACGACTTGTTGACCTGGCACCGGCAATACGTCTACCCCAATAACATCATCTTTGGCATTACCGGGGACTTTGACTCCAAAGCGATGCAAGCCAAGCTGGAACAGGCCTTCGCAACATGGCAGAAGGGACCGGAGGCAATGCGACCCAACATCAAATTCGCCCAGCCGAAGCCGGGATTGTACTTCGTCCAGAAAACCGATGTGAACCAGAGCACCATTGGCATGCTCGATCTCGGCATCGAGCGCAGCAATCCCGATTATTTCGCCGTCAGCGTGATGAACGAGATTTTCGGAGGCGGATTCTCGTCGCGGCTGTTCAACAACATCCGCTCCAAGCAGGGACTGGCTTACAGCGTAGGAGGCGGTATAGGGTACGGATGGGACCGTCCGGGCCTGACCAATATCCAAATGCAAACCAAGAGCGCAACTACGGTCGATGGCATTCAGGCGCTGGAAGCCGAGATTGACGATCTGCAGAAGAATGCAGCCACGCCAGAGGAACTGAAGCGCGCCAAGGATAACATCCTGAACTCTTTCATCTTCCAGTTCGACACTCCACAGAAGGTCCTGCGCGAGAAGATGAACTACGAGTTCTACCACTACCCACTGGACTTTCTGGAACGTTACCGCGCCGAGGTCGAAAAGGTTACAGCCGACGACGTCACGCGGGTCGCGCGAAAGTACGTCCACAAAGAGCGCATGGCTGTGCTGGTACTGGGCAACGACACCGAATTCGGCAAACCACTCAGCACGCTTGGCCCCGTGCAAAACCTCGATATCGCCATTCCGCCGCCGCCGGCCAGCCTGATGCAGCAGGGGCCAGGCGGAGTGCAGTAGTACCTGGAGGAGTCGAATACGGAAGCAAGATCGCCGGCTCCAGCAAAATCAGCCGGCAACAAGGCGAAAAATTGGGCATGAGACTACAAGGCTCTACCAACGATGGCAGTTCTCTCACTGTGCGTGACAAAGCGTCGCTCAGGCAGCGGGGTCATTCTGGCGCGAATCGGAAACAATCGGTAAGATTCGGTCATGTCTCCTGAGGCGCAGCAGAGGATTCCCGCCGGCCAGTATCTGCTGGTTGACGCTGATGACACACTGTGGGAGAACAACATCTACTTCGAGCGCGCCATCGCCAACTTCATCTCCTTCTTGAACCATCATGAGTACACGCCTGATCAGGTACGTGAGGTGTTGTACGACGTCGAGCGCGAAAACATTCGCCAGCACGGCTACGGCATGCACAGCTTCGCGCTCGCCCTGGTGCGGTGTTTTGAGCAGTTATCGGTCGAGCCGCGGACGCCCGCGCTGCATGATACGATTCGTGGTTTCGCCTATGCCATCGCCGAGCATCCGATGGAGATTCTGCCAGAGGTGCCGGAGGTGTTGGCCGATCTTGCGCAACGCCATCAACTCTTTCTGGTCACCAAGGGGAACATCACAGAACAGTCCGGCAAGTTGGAACGGTCAGGGCTGAAGCAATATTTCACTGCCGTCGAAGTCGTGGCGGAAAAGGATGCCGCCACCTACAATGGTGTGGTTGAAAAGTACCGCTTGCCACGGGAAAACACGTGGATGATCGGCAACAGTCCCAAGTCTGATATAAATCCCGCGCTGGAGGCCGGGCTGCACGCCGTGTTTGTGCCGCATCACAACACGTGGATGCTGGAGCGTGGCGAGTTGTATCCACAGGTCGGTAACGGACGGCTGTTGCAAGTGGAGAGCTTCGGTAAACTGCGGGAGGTGTTCTGATCTCTCACAGTCCGGACTCGCGCTATCGCGACAGCACCCTGTATAGTCAATCCTTCATCCTGCAAGACACGGAATCCGGCCCATGAGAAAGAAACTCATCGCTGCCAACTGGAAGATGTACAAGACGCCGGAACAGACCACGGCATTCTTCCAAGAATTTCTACCCGGCGTTGCTGACAACACTCGCGACGAGATCGTCGTATGTCCACCGTTTCTCGGTCTGCAGGCGGCTGTCGCTGCCGCCCGCGGCTCGAACGTTGCCGTCGGCGCGCAGAATGCACACTGGGAAAAGGAAGGAGCATTCACCGGCGAGATCTCGGTTGGAATGTTGAGTGCGATCGGGGTGACGCACGTCATCCTGGGACACTCGGAACGACGGCAATACTTCAACGAGACCGACGACACCGTTAACCGCAAGCTGAAGACTGCGCTGGAGAACGGTTTCACGCCCATCGTCTGCATCGGCGAAGTGCTGGAAGAGCGCGAGGCTGGTCTGACCGAGGATGTGCTGCGTCGTCAATGCATGCGCGCCTTCCATGGCATATCGGCCAGGAAAGCAGCAAAGCTCACGATTGCTTACGAACCAGTTTGGGCTATCGGTACAGGTAAAACCGCGACACCGCAGCTGGCCTGCGATGCCCATCGAGTAATCCGGTACGAGGCACAGAAAGCCTTCGGCAAAGAGTTTGCAGAAGCATTACGCATTCTTTACGGAGGCAGTGTCAAGCCGGACAACGCACCGGCACTGATGTGCGAGGAAGAGATTGACGGTGCGCTGGTGGGAGGCTGCAGTCTGGAACCTGCATCGTTCGCCAAGATTGTGAAGTATTGGGCAACTGGCCTTCGAGCTTCGAACTGAGCGTGGCAGTGTCCTACTCACGACCTTGGGGGCCAAGGAAAGCTGTACCACCGAAACGCACCACGGTCGCGCTACAGCTGAAGGGGCACAGTATAGTTGTCGGGCTCTCTATCGAATGTCTCCTTGCAGCCTGCGCAGCAAAAGTAAAACGAATTGGATTGATATTCCGACTTGTACTTGGCCCCGCTCACCGGCACCGTCATTCCACAAACGGGGTCTCTGGCTTCCGGCTTCAGCGAGGATGAGACTGTCGTACTCGGCGGCTGAGCAGTGGTTCTCCGCACCTGGATTATCTCAGCGAGGATGCTGACCGCAATTTCTTCCGGGGTGGATGCACGGATGTCGACCCCTGCTGGCGCCCGGACCTGAGACAGCCTCTCGGCAGCAAACCCGCGCTCTCTCAAGTAATCAAGAATCTTATCTGCCTTCACCTTGCTGGCGACTAAAGCCACGTACGCCGCATCGCTGCGAAGCGCTTTTTCCAGTGCTACCTCGTCGCCCTCGCCCTGGGTGGAGACTACGATGAAAACTTGCGGTCTAAGCTTCAACTGACTCAAGTCAAAATCTCCTCGCACCAGGTCTGCGTCCGGGAAACTCTCGCGGTCAGCTTCTGGAGCCAGAACGGACACTGTGTAGCCGATCGTTTTGCCAATCCTGGCTAAGGTTCGGGCGACGGGAGAGCGCCCCAATATCAAAATGTGCGGTTGCGGTACGACTGGCTCAATGAAAATGTCCAGGGTGCCGCCACTGTGACAGGTCATGGTGTAATCCACGATTCCTTCCTGCGGAGAAGACGAGGGACTGATTCGAATCAGCCGGGGCTGACCGTCGGCTAGGGCTCTTAGGGCCTCCTTGACCACCAGCGGCTGTGCACAACCGCCGCCGATCCAGCCCCACATTCTACCGTCTGCGAAAATGATTGCCTTGTTGCCGGGTTTCCCCGAGATGGGCGCCTGGTAGCGCACAACTATGGCGACGGCAAAGGCCTCGTCTCTCGCCAACAGTTCCCCTGCTTTACTGAAGAATTGATCCAGCATCGGACGCCACCTCGACTACAGATATCTCTCCAACGCTAATAGGCTCTGCAAATTATGCGCTGGAGCAAAGACGTCGACAAAAGGAAGAGCGGCGGTCATGCCGCGGGTAATCGGTTGATAGTCTTTGAGTCCCAGCAGAGGATTCAGCCATATGAGCTTCTGGACCCGGCCCTTGGCGATTCGCAACTCCCCAGCCAACACTTCAGGCTCTCCTGTGTCCCATCCGTCGCTCAGAATCATCAACACCGTGCTGCGGGAAAGCAGCTTCTGCCCATGCCGCCGATTAAAGTCCTGGAGCGAGGCACCAATTCTTGTACCGCCTGCCCAGTCGGCGGTCCTCCGCGAGAGTCTGCGCATGGCATCGGGGAGGTGTGGCGCGCGCAGTACATCGCTAATTTCAACGATACTGGTACTGAACACAAACGCATCGACGCATTTGAGTTGTTTCTGCAATGCATAAGCGAATCTGAGGAGAAACAGACTATAGGAATTCATCGAGCCACTGATATCGAGCAGAATTACCAGCCTGCTTTGTCGAGGTTTTCGTCGTTTGTGGGCCAGAATCACCGGATCCCCGCCCTGCCCGATACTTCTCCGAATGGTTCGGCGCAGGTCTACGCGGTCGCCAAGTTTCTTGATCTTCAGCCTCCGTGAAAGCCGCAGGCTCATCCGCCGCAGCAGCCGCAGCGAGATTTGCTCCAGTGCGGCCAAGTCATCTTGCGGCACTTGGGAGAAATCCACGGTTGTGAGACGCTGCCGCGTGCTTGCACCGGAGACCAACATGCCTTTTCCCGGTTGCGAGGAAGGTGCAGAGCTGGATTCGCGGATCAATAGACGAGAATCGGGTTTGGCCGCCTGCGAGCTTGGATTGGATCTTCCGTCCCCTTGATCAGTGGCTGATGCTAGCGCGGGTCCGGAAGGGCTCCAGAAGGCCTCAAAGAGCCGATCGAACAGATCCCATTGCTCCTTCGAGGAACAGAGAGCAGCTCGCAATGCAAATGCGAACTCCTGCCAATTGGCGACTCCGATCACGGCCGCAGTTTCGACGGCAGTCAAAGTTTGCAGGACTCCGTTGGACAACCCGTTGGTTCGGGCAAAGCGGCAGAATGCAACAACGGAGTCGCTCAGGGGTTCCCCGTCTTGTACCAGCATTGTTTTTTAGCCAGCGCTCTTGCAGTCTGGCCATCGCCCATAAGGCAGCCCAGCCCACATTCTTAGAGCGCCTGCGAGAGCAGCCTTTCGATTCCGGCGGATCTGAGTTTTTCGCGATCCTCCATCGACTTTGCAACACAACTCAGGGTTTCATCGATGGCTTGAGCGTCAAGATGACGTTTTCCCAGTGACATCACCGCCTGCGTACAGTCTAACGTTTCTGCCACCCCGGGTGGCTTCGTGAGATCCAGTTGTCGTACCGCTTGTACAAACCGCACCACTTGCCGCCCTAGTTCTCCTTCGACATCTGGAAGTCGGGCGCGGACAATCCGCATCTCTTTTTCAAAGCTGGGGTAATCAATCCAGTGATAAAGGCAGCGTCGCTTGAGGGCGTCGCTCAGTTCCCGACTGCCATTGGAGGTGAGAATCGCAAACGGGACATATTTCGCCTTGATAGTGCCCATTTCGGGGACGGTAATCTGAAAATCGGATAACAACTCGAGCAGGAATGCCTCGAACGCGTCGTCGGCACGATCGATCTCGTCAATAAGCAATACTGGCGCGGCATCCTCCGCCAGGATGGACTGCAGCAGGGGACGCTCCAAAAGGAACTCCTTGCTGAAGATGTGCTTCTCCTTCTCTTCCACCGTCTGTGCTGTCTTCTCCTGAATCTTGATGGCCAACAACTGCTTCTGGTAGTTCCACTCATAGACAGCGGAGTTGACATCCAACCCTTCGTAACATTGCAGGCGGATGAGGCGGGTCCTGAGGAGTGAGGCAAGTACTTTGGCGACCTCGGTTTTGCCCAGGCCGGCGTGCCCCTCAATCAGCAGCGGCTTGCGCAATTTGGTGATGAGGTAGAGCGCGGTGGCCAAAGCGCGGTCCGTAACGTAGCCCAATCGTTCAAAGCTCCGCATGAGCCCATCTACGTTGTTGAGCCCGTTGTCCCCGAGAAGGCTTTGACCTGCCGACATAGTGATTGCGCTCAGAAGGAAGCAAGCCTCAATTGGCCTAGGAGTCGCGACGGAACAATCGCTTTCCCGTTTGCCAGGCTAAGGAAGTGGCGACGATGGGCTTGGGCTTTGTTTCCGTATTCCCCGGTTCCGGTGGAGGTGCCGGCGCTTGAAGCAGCGTTTGGAAGTTCTTACTGAACTGCTCAAACATGATGTTGGAAACCTCGCTGATTACCCGCGATCCCATCTGCGCCAAAATGCCCACAACATTCACTTCGGAGATACTGGCAACCTCTGTCGCTCCGTCCTCCAGAGTCCGAAGCTTGCCGGTCATCTTCATGGTTGCGCTGCCCCGCCCTCTCACGTCCTGGCCTTTGCCAAGCATTTCGATCTCATGGTTCTCGGCGTCCAGCCGAACGATCTGCACTTCGCCTTTATAGTCGGTGATACTTGGTCCCACTTTGACGCTGATGGTGCCTTTGTAGGTCCTCTCGTCCAAACGTTCGGTAAGCTGCGCCCCGGGCACACAGCTGGCTACTTTTGCAGGATCACTCAGGAAACTCCACACCTTCTCGATAGGCTCATTGACCTGAAAGGACTTCTCGACTTGCAATGCCAAGCTAGCTGACTACTCCTTTCTCCTTGAGGATGTTCCAAACCTTCCACGGCGTGATCGGCATGTCAATGTGCCGCACTCCTAGATGGGAAAGTGCGTCGACCACGGCATTAACGAAAGCGGCTGGAGAGCCCACGTTGGGCGATTCTCCCACGCCCTTGGCCCCCAACGGATGATGAGGAGAAGGCGTGCAGGTCTTGTCCGTCTCCCAGTGAGGTGTCTCCACCGCAGTGGGCAGCAGATAGTCCATAAAGCTGCCTCCCTGAACGTTGCCGTTTTCGTCGTAGTCAATCAGCTGCATGAATGCTATGGCCATCCCTTCGGTCAATCCTCCATGAATCTGCCCGTCTACGATCATCGGATTGATGATATTGCCGCAATCATCAACCGCGACGAACCGGCGCACCTTGACCTCGCCGGTGCCTTTGTCGATGTCAACTACGCAGAGGTAGGTACCGAAGGGAAAGGTAAGATTGGGTGGATCGTAATAGTCAACCGCCTCCAGGCCGGCTTCCACACCCGCGGGGAAGTTGGTGTAAGCAGCAAACGCAATCTCCTGAATGGTTTTCGCCTTGGCTGGTACTCCTTTGACGAAGAACCTGCCTGGCTCCCAGTCCAGATCGTCTTCACTGCATTCGAGCAAGTGCGCGGCAATTTTCTTGGCCTTGTGCCGAATTTTTCGGGCCGCGACGGCGGTTGCCGCTCCCGAGACCGGGGTGCTACGACTGGCGTAGGTTCCCAGACCGTATGGCGCCGTGTCAGTATCGCCCTCCTCCACCGTAACATCGGCGGCCGGAATACCAAGTTCCTGAGCAACAATCTGCGCATAGGTGGTCTCGTGTCCCTGGCCCTGGCTCTTGGTTCCCATGCGGCAGATGGCTTTGCCCGTTGGATGTACGCGGATTTCACAACTGTCGAACATTTTGATGCCGGCAATGTCGAATGTGTGTGAAGGACCAGCCCCCACAATTTCAACGAAGCTGGAAACCCCTATGCCCATCAACTCGCCATTCTTGCGTTTTTCCTCCTGCTCTTTCCGAAGCTGTGCGTAGCCGATCTTTTCCAGCGCCAGGTTCATCGCGGCTTCGTAATTTCCGCTGTCGTAAGTCCAGCCCAGAGCTGACTTGTAGGGGAACTTTTCCGGAGGGATAAAGTTCTTTCGGCGCAATTCCACCGGATCTACTTTTAACTCCTGTGCCAAGACATCCACGGCACGCTCGATCAAATATGCCGCTTCGGTCACTCGGAATGAGCAGCGATAAGCGATACCACCGGGCGCCTTGTTGGTATAAACGCCATCGACTTCGCAAAACGCCGTGGGGTAGTCGTATGCGCCGGTGCAAATACTGAACAGACCTGCCGGGAACTTGGTGGGTTGAGCAGCGGCATTGAAAGCGCCATGGTCAGCCAACGTCTTCACCCGCATCGCCTGGATTTTGCCGTCGCGGCTGGCGGCGAGCTCGGCGGTCATGTGGTAGTCGCGGGCAAAGCCTGTGGATTGGAGGTTTTCCGAGCGCGTTTCCATCCATTTCACTGGCCGACCCAGGGTCAGCGACGCCACCACCGCGCAGACGTAGCCCGGATAGATTGGAACTTTGTTACCAAACCCTCCGCCGATGTCAGGTGAAATCACGCGGATATTCTGCTCGGGGATGCCACCGACAATCGAGAATAGCGTTCGGTGAGCGTGGGGCGCCTGCGACGTCAGATATATGGTGAGCTTGCCGGTCGCGGTATTGAAATCGGCAACGCAGCCACAGGTTTCAAGCGGTGCAGGATGACAGCGTTGGAACACTGCATGGACGTTGGTTTTTACTGCCGCCTCTTGAAAAGCCAGCTCCGTCGCACGTTTGTCACCCACTTCCCAATGGAAGATGTGGTTGCTCTTTTCGTCGCGATCCTCCCGGAGAATAGGAGCACTCGGATCAAGTGCCTTGTGAGGATCCACCAACACGGGCAACTCCTCGTACTCCACTTCCACCAGTTCCGCCGCGTCGGCAGCGGTATAGCGATCTTCGGCGACGACGAAGGCTATCTCCTGGGATTGAAACAAGACCTTTCCCGTGGCCAGCACCATCTGTTTGTCGAAGAACAGAGTAGGCATCCAGGCGAGATTGGCCTTAGCCAGGTCTTCCCCAGTAATGACCGCCAAGACGCCGGGAAGTTGCTTTGCTTTTTCTGTATTCACGCCTTTGAGTCGGGCATGGGCATAGGGACTGCGCACCAAATGTCCGTAGACCATGTTAGGCAGACGCACATCGTCCACGTAGTTTCCCTTGCCCTGAATGAACCGCAGATCTTCCTTGCGCTTGATGGAGTGACCCATACCTCCAATTTCAGGCGACGTGTTCTGTATCATTTCGCCTCTCCTTGCCCCATCTTGCTTGCGGCATATTGCACTGCTTTAACGATGTTCTGATATCCGGTGCAGCGGCACAGATTCCCAGAGATCCCCCTTCGGATGTCCTCCTCTGTGGGCCGGCTGCTCTTCTGAAGAAGGGCATAGGAAGACATCAGCATGCCCGGCGTACAGAAACCGCATTGCAGTCCGTGTTCCTCCTTGAACCCGGCTTGCAGCGGATGAAGCTGGCCGTCCTTGATTAGTCCTTCCACGGTAAGGAGTTCGCAACCGTCGGCCTGCACAGCGAAGATGGTGCACGACTTAACCGTCTTGCCGTCCAGAAGGACCGTACAAGCGCCACAGTGGCTGGTGTCGCATCCGATGTGAGTGCCAGTCAGTCCCAACACCTCGCGAATGAAGTGCACGAGCAGAAGCCTGGGCTCGACTTCGGCTTCCCGCTCGCGGCCATTCACCGTAACCTGGACCAATTGCCTCCGCGCCATAACCCGCACCTCCAGCTGATTTCCGGAGTCTACTTCCCCGCTCGTTCGGACGCCCGAGCCAAAGCTCGCCTGGTAAGCTCCTTCACCAATCCCTTCTTGTAGTCCGCCGGCCCCCGCAGATCAGAACTCGGTCGTGCTTCGTCCCCCGCCAGCCGAGCAGCCTGCAGGATGTTGGCGTCATCGAGTTCTTTGCCTCGCAGGAACTCTTCTGCCCTAACGGCCTTCAAAGGCGTCGCTCCTACGTTGGTCAGGCCGATGCCCGCGGCTTGGCACACTCCCTGATGATCCAGCGTCACCTGCGCAGCGACCGCAGCCGTCGCAAAGTCGCCGACCTTTCGCTCCAGCTTAAAGTAAGCACCTCCACTCCGTGGGGGCGGAACCGGAACACGGATTTCAGTCACGATCTCGTCCTGGTGAAGCGCAGTGGTAAACAACGAAAGGAAGAAATCCTCAATATTTATGACTCGCTCGCCCACAACCCCGGTTGCCACAACTTTGGCTCCGAGGGCCAACATGGTGGCGGGATGGTCGTTGGCGGGATCCCCGTGAGCCAGATTGCCGGCCAACGTCGCGAGGTTGCGCACTTGCGGGTCCGCGATGACGTGAGCTGTGTCGAGGATGATGGGGTACCTGGATCGAATAAGCGGAGAGCTCTCCAGCTCAGCTTCCCTTGTGAGTGCTCCGAGCTTGAGATAACCGTCTGCTTCCTTGATATAGGACAACCCTGAAATGCGGTTGATGTCGATGAGGTACGCCGGCCTGGCCAACCGGAGCTTCATCATCGGAATCAGGCTTTGTCCGCCGCTCAAAATCTTGGCATCGTCCCCGTATTGTTGCAGGAAGGCGATCGCCTCGGGAATTGTTTTGGGCCTGAGGTATTCGAAGGCTGGCGGGATCATCCTTTACCCCCTCGTACAGTGTTCCAGCTACCAGTGAAAGTGATGACCGCGGGTGTTTATCAGATGGTCGTGCGAACAGCGCCCGTAACGTTATCACACCCGGTATGCCTGCTGAAAGTCGGCGCACTCGAAGAGCGGGGACCCCTGCGAGGATTTCCAACCGACAGGTCTAGCGAGAGTCTGCTGCTCCGGCAGAACGTTGCCGCCAGTTCTCAATCGCCTGCCGAATCGCCTTGGGAGCCAGATTGCTACACAGCATCTTGTAATCGGGAATGCCGCCCAGTGCATTGGCCACGTCTTGTTCGGTGATCTGGTACGCCTGGTCAACAGGCTTTCCCAGTACCATCTCCGTCGCCATAGAGGAACAGGCAATAGCCACCGCACATCCCATGCACTTGAATTTCACATCCTGGATGACATCATTTTCGATTCGTACCGTAATGACAACGGTGTCGCTGTCCACCGGGCTCTTCACGATGGCCGTTCCGGAAGGGTCTGAGATGCTCCCTACATTGCGGGGATTGGCGTAGTGGAAGCGGACTTGTTCGCTATACAATGCTCGCCCCTGTATTTGCGGTGCGTGGCGACGGGAGAATATGATACGTCATCGCGCATGTTTTTCGATCTTTACGGCCGGGCAGCCGAACTCGCTTCGCGAGGTCAACCTTTTGCCATCGCGACCGTAGTTCGTGTAGACGGATCTTCCTCGGCGCGCCGGGGTTCCAAGGCCATTATCGATGCCCAGGGCAAACTTGTGGTGGGGTGGGTCGGCGGAGGCTGTGCCGAGAGCGCGGTCAGAACCGAGGCCCTGCACTGTATCGAATCGGAGCAACCGCAGCTGCTCGTCCTGGATCTGCGCGACGAGCAGTCGGGGGTGGGGATGCCCTGCGGAGGTCAAATGGAGGTCTTTATCGAACCCGTTTTGGCGAAACCCGAACTGCTGATCGTCGGCCACGGCCGTATCGCAGAGGTTCTGGTCACACTCGGAAACTTGATGGGGTTCTCGACCACCGTAAACGATCCCGGAGCTGATCGTCACGCATTCCCGGATGCTCACAGGATCGTCGCCGAAGACTTTGACCTCTCCGAAACACGAATCGGCACCAGAAGTTATGTCGTGATTGCTACCCAGCACAAGAGAGACCACCTCTGGCTGCAGAAGGCGTTGGAAGGCAATGCACCCTATGTTGCGCTGATCGCTAGCCGGCATCGGGCGAAGTTGGTGCTGGATTATCTTGCTGATGCGGGCATGTCCGCGGAAAAAATAGAAACCGTCTGGGCACCTGCCGGGCTGGATCTGGGGGCGGTTACACCCGAAGAGATTGCCCTGAGCATCATGAGTCAAATTGTGGCATTGCGCCGCGGAGGTGGTGTGGTACCGCTGGCAGAGCCCGCTTTGGACAGGCGCCACAGCATCCCTGATAGGCTTATTCAGCACTGTGAGTGAAGTGACGGATCGGTCACGCCGCCTGCAATCGTCAAAGGCGTGTATCCGGTTTGCTTGTCCGGGTTTTTCGCCGTTGGGAAACGATTTCAGCCATGATGCTCAAGGCTATTTCTTCGGGAGTTTCCGCTCCGATGTCCAGGCCAGCCGGGAACCGCAGGGCAGCAAGCCTGTCCGGCGCCACTCCCCTGAGCTCGAGACTAAGTCGAATCTCTTGCCCTCTTCTCTTGCTTGCGATGAGACCAATGTAAGCGCTGTTAGTGTGCAAGGCCTGCTCAACCGCCTCCTCGTCAAATCTCCCTCGGCTGGCTACTACCACGTACGCGTCGCGGGACGACTGCAAAAGCGACAAGTCCAAAACATTCAGTACGCGATCCGCTTCCGGCAAGTCAGAATTTTTTAGCAGGGGATCCACCACGGCGACTGTCAGGTGCAACATCTTCCCCAACTTCGCAAGGATGACTGCGACTGGTTCTGTGCCAACGATGATAAGTTGCTCTTTGTGGGCAAACTGAACCATCGTGGCAGCATCTCTTCCCTCCAGGTTAGCTGCATCGATCAGGGTTCGATCCTTTTCTTCATCCCGGCCAAAGTCTTGCAGTTTCTCAAGGTCGTCTTTGCTATCGATGTCGAGAAGAATTCCTATATCGTCCACCGGCACCTTAACAATTCCTTCCCAGTGATTGCCGAAGATCGCGCGGCAACCGATGTCCCCACGAAGACTCATCAACTCCGGGAAGACGGAACGATCCAATAGGACCGGATTGCCGCGAAAACCACGATACACAGGAATGGCAATTTGAGCCTCAGACTGCCGATACTGGGCGATGAGATGGTCCAACGTTTCGGAGCGGACGAACGGCTGGTCTGCCAGGACGATGAGGACGGCACTCGTCTCAGGCTCCAGAGCGGAAACGCCCTCGCGCAACGAACTTCCCATGCCTGACCCGTACGCTTTGTTCAGCACAATCTTGACATCTCGAGTGGAGACCTGGCGCTTGATCTGTTCTGCGGCAAAGCCGAGAACCAGAACGACTTCATTCACCTCGGTGGCCCGAACATTCTCCAGAACTTTTCCGAGGAGGCAGTTCTCCCCCAGTCGAAGCAACTGTTTTGGCTCCCCCATTCGCGTGGACATCCCCGCCGCCAAGATAATGGCACCTACCCTTGAATTCTTCCTTGTATCCGCAGACGGTTGCATAGCGAGCACTGGTTTAGGCCCTTATCGTTTGTGAGACTATCATCGTTTTCAAGTTGAAACCCGGTTCCGATCGCCCTGGTTGCACGGGTCGTCGACCTGGCAGATCTGCCCTGCCCAAGATTGCAGAGCACCCAATGTGAATCTTGCATAGGTCAGCTGCCCGAGCAGCACCTCACGTTACTTTAGAAGGACACCTGGGGACACGAAACACTTCGGCCTTTCCTGGCCAGCTGCTGATTGCTAACTGGCCGACCTCATCACTCTCAACCAGCGAGCTCGTATAGTTATTCCAATCGTCGGGTCGGCGTACCACAGAGGCCTATCAAATTCTTCACTACAACGTAATCGAGCCACTACGAAAAATTGAGCATCGGGGACGGAGATTTATGAAAGAGTATAATTTTCTCATCTTCACACCGGTCGTGGTTTCCAAGAGGCTCAGCCACCAGACAGGCCACAGATGGATCGGACAAGGCGAAAGGCCGAGTATAGCCTCACTGCCTGGAGTTTTTCGCACTGTTCTCCGGGGGCAGGCGCCAGTTCTGTGGCGAAGCTCAAAAGGCTACAAATAATGCCTAGGGGGAACAGTTGTCGCCAGTTACGCTTCACCCTATGAATCTGCCGAAACAGACTTTGACGAGTGTGTTACCGTTCGGGCACGAACGCGCAACTCGGAGAATTTGAATGACCAAGCCAACTGACGATCTTGAAGCCGTAAGAATCGTCGCAGAAGCATTGCAGGGATTCGATGCCCAGGATCAGGAAAGAATCATCCGATGGGCGCGTGAAAAAATAGGTCTCGTTCCCTCGCCTGCCGTACAGCCATCTACCGTACGTGAACCGATACTAGCAACCGCCGGGTTCGGCCGTCCTGTCACCCCGGTCGCAATCCCGCCCATCAAGGATACAAAGAGATCAGAGCGTCCACTAGCGGGAGTTCCCGAAGCAGAGCAAGCAGAAGAAGAAACAGAAGAAGCAGAAGAAGAAGCTATACAAGAAGCTACGGAGGAAAAAGCCAGAGAAGAAAAATCAGAGGAAGTGGAACAGCCCGTAGAGCGATCCGGAGCTGTCAACCTACTTATACCGACGGAAGAGAAAAAGAACCGAGTGTTCATGGTATTCGGTATCATTTTGCTAACTATTGCTGTCGCACTTCTAATAGTGATGATCACATACCATGCGAAATGAACTTCCGCAGATAGCCCAAGTCTCAATGTATTCGTTGGTGCCAGGCGATGAGCCGGATACATGCGTGAAGGCTGGGGGGTAATCAGCTACTCCAAACCGACCGACCAGACAACAAGCCGCACATCGCCCGTAAAACCGTCTTCGAAGACAGGTTCTACGAATGGAGCTCACCTCATTTGCAGTAGAGAATTGATTTTCTGGTCCACCACTGGCATCTCCACTGCGCCCAGGTACTTGGCGGCAATTCGCCCATCACGCCCGATCAGAAAGAGAATGGGCAGTCCCAACACCCCGCCATACGCTTCGGCAACCTGGGTAGTCCCCAAAGCGACTGGATAATTCATCCTGAATTTCTGGTAGAACTCACGCACAGGCTTCGCGTCGTCATCCATGGAAATGCCGATCACTTGCAACCCTTGCTCGCGATACTTTTCCTGGAGCTCGACAAAATGCGGGATTTCTTCCCGGCAGGGGGTGCACCAAGTCGCCCAGAAGTCCAGCAGCACCACCTTGCCTCGGTAGTTCGTCAGGGCAAGTGGCTTTCCGTCCAGGTCCGGGATCGCAAAGTCGGGTGCATCCGCTTGAACCGCCGTTGCCGTACTGCCGGGCCTGGAGGAGACAGAACGGCGATGACTCGCCTGCCAGATGCCGATCGCGAGCAGGATTACGGTGACAGCGATGAGGGCTGATTTCCTCATCAGCCTCCTTGACCTTTAGCGACGCACACCCAGTCAGCGACGAACCTGTCGAGGGTGTGCAAGGCCTCCTCATTGTAAAGCTGAGTTTGCTTCTCGCGGGACTGGTGGTGCTTCACCAGGTTCGCCAACATTCACATGCCAGGGTGCCAGTTGGGGAACGTTATGACCAAAGATAAGCCCGCAAATGCCCTGAACAGATACCCGCAGAGCCGGGGGAGTATCACGGTGCCGGAGTCACGGGATCGTTGGGCCTACTGCGCTCTCGATGAACATTGACTTTCGGCACCGTTTCTCGACCGGCGTAGGCATAGGGGTGCACTGATGTAACCCCTACGCCTCGACTAGTGCATTTCTCGCTGCCGGCAAGATCTCAAACGTCGTGTGCAGTTCGGCGCTCAGTTTGATCATGGCGCCCACCGAACAGTACTTCTCTTCGGAGAGCCGTATGGCTTCCTCTACTGCCTGGGCGGAGACGTCGGTACCGGTCACCTCATGATGAATTCGCACCTGAGTAAAAACCTGCGGTGGACTGGAACACTGGTCGGCTTCCACTCTCACCTCGTAGCCGTCGACTTGCTGGCGCTTCTTGCGCAGGATGTTGATCACGTCAAACGCC
>CAZDYZ010000851.1:0-4597 GCA_964509525.1 uncultured Acidobacteriaceae bacterium | reverse complement strand
TCATCGCCCTGGTCTACGGCTTCCTTGCGGGGCTGAGAACGGTCTCAGATTTCGACCTGGGTTGGCAATTGGCAACCGGGCGCTGGATTGTCCAGCATCATCAGATTCCTTCGATTGACGTCCTCTCCTACACTGCCGCAGGGCAATCCTGGACGTATCCTGTGGGCGCAGGACTGGTTTTCTATGCCGCCTATCTGCTTGGCGGCTACGCACTGATTTCATGGATTGGAGCCACCGCGTGTCTCGCCACGGTTGTGTTGGTTCTTCGGCGAGGCTCCGCCATCAGCGCCGCCCTTGCCATCGTCGCAGTACCACTGATTGCCTTGCGGATTACTCCCCGTGCCGACATGTTTTCTGTCGTACTCTTCGCGGCGTTTCTCTCTCTGCTGTGGGAGAACTATCAAACTGGCAGAGCTCCTCTCTGGTGGTTGCCGCTGCTGATGTTGGCATGGGTCAACCTCCACTTCGGCTTTGTTGCAGGACTAGGGTTGGTGCTGGCCTATGTGTTCACCGAACTGCTCGAGACTATCACTGGTAGCGAGCGCCGCAGCGCCGCCCTGCTCAGACTTCAGAAGGCATCAGGATGGCTGGTGTCGACGGCTGTGGTCACGCTGGCGAATCCTTGGGGTTGGGGGATATACCGGGCGCTGATCCGGCAAGCGCGCGCCAATGGGCAGCAGCAGTTCTGGCTTGCAGAGTGGGGCGGCGTGCCGCTGAGCTGGGAAGCCATGAGCAGTTCCCTTTCGGTGCGGCAAACCAGAGGAACGATCTACGTGATGCTGGCGATCGCTGTCGTCTCGGCCGTAATCGCGCTGCTTCGCGCCGAACTGGGCGCAGCCGTTCTGCTGCTGGCTTCAACCTATGAAGCCGTTCGCTATGTCCGCATGGGGTCTATATTTGCCTGCGTCGTGGTCGTGGTCGCTGGGCCAGTCCTGACCGCGGCTCTGGCGCGCACTGGATCTCGGATCCCGACGGTGCGAATGCGTTTGCTCGTTGCCTCTACAGCCGTGGCTTTGCTCACTGCGCTCGCCGCGCTGCGTTCCTTTGATCTGATTACCAATCGGCAATATTTTCGGGGTAGCGATGAAACCACTTTTGGGGCGGGATTAGGCTGGTGGTTCCCACAGCGTGCGGCCGAATTCGTGGAACGGGAGAATCTTCCGGGAGAAATCTTCAATACCTACGACGAGGGTGGCTACCTCAGCTGGCGCCTGGGGCCCGAGCGCCGCGATACGATCGACGGCCGCGACACCCTGTTTGGAGTACGACAAATACAACAGCACAACCAGTTGCTCCAGAGCCCACCCGACGCCCTCGTTTGGGAGCAGGAAATAAGCCGCTATAACATCAATACGCTGATCCTGCCACTGGCGCGCTACGATGGAATTCAATTAGTCAGGTTGCAGGATTTTTGTAGCAGCAAGGTATGGCGTCCGGTTTACCTGGATGAGGTTTCTGCTGTCTTCGTGCGCCGCACACCTGAGAACGAAAGATTGATCCAGCGTTTTTCCGTGGACTGCGCCACAGCGCCGCTGCCTTCTCGAATGCCGGGCACGAGCCGGGCTGCGGCATTCAATACCTGGGCCAATGCAGCCGGTGTGCTTGCCGCGCTCGGTCGCAACTCTGAAGCGCTCGCGGCAACCGCAAATGCGCTGTCCATCTTTCCTGACAGTGCGATCCTGCACTGGATGCGCGCCAATCTGTTTTTCGCCATGAACCGGCTGAATGACTCCGAGCAGGAGTATCTGGCTGCCCTTTTTCTTTATCCTAGCGAACAGACGTGGTCTGCGCTGGCAGACACCTACCAAAAACGAGGCCGGATCTCGGCCGCTGTCGCCGCCGTGAAACATGAAGCCCAGTTCTCCGCTAGACCTTACTCGGCGCTGGTAAAGCTAGGTTATCTGTATCTTGACAGCGGGCAATTCGACGACGCACTGAAGGCATTTGAGCAGGCGGTTCAGAGTGCTCCCGACAACCTCCGGGCGGCGGACAACGGGTCCTTCGATTTCATGGTGGCGCAAGGTCGAGCGGCGGCCTTTGAGGCGCTTGGCAACCTTCAACGCGCCATTTTTTTTCAGGAAGAGGCGGTCCAGCTTGCGCCCGATGCTGCAGCACCATGGCGCCGCTTGGCGAAGTTGTATCGCCTTCAAGGGCGATCCGAAGATGCAGAGCGCACATGGGAACGTGCCGCGAGAATTGCCGAAAATCACAGCCAGTGAGGATGAACTCCGGTGCGGGTTTCGGTAGAGCCTGCGTTCTACACCACGGGGATTCGATCTACTCCGACATCAGGTATTCCAATACCTGCTCAACCTTTGAAATGTGAATTGGGCTTACGCCCGCATGTTCCAACGCGCGATTGACCTCGGCCAATTGCGTGCTCTTCAGCCTGGTCCACTCGGCTATTGCCGCTTTCGCCTCTGTCGCTGACTGCTGATACAGTTCGCTGGCTTGCGATGGCACAGAGCGATCGCCCCCTTCCACCACGCGCAAAGCCGCTGCCAGTCCCGCTCTCGCAGCATTGAGTCCCGAGATTGCGATGGGAGTCTTGTGGCCGTCCTCAATGTTCGTGATCGCCGCCTCCAGGCTGGTAACCTGGGTCAGCAGCTCGGGATGGATTCTCGCCGGTTGCGACTTCGCATCGCCGAGCCGTCTCTTCACTTCATTGATCTCGTCAAGCGCGCGAAGGGTGCGCCGCAGTTCGGCAAAGATTTCCAGGGCTAGTTGCTGCTGCTCGTCCAGCTCGGCCCGGGTCGCCGGCGATCTCGGATCCATCTCAACCTTCAAGTTTTGCATGAATACAAGACCGTCAACTGTAAGTTTTATCTTATATATACCAGGTGCAACACGCGGACCAGGTGGCACCCCGGTGGCTTCATATTCTTCGCCCTCGGCAGTTCCCGAATTGCTCCACCGAAGATCCCAAACGAAGCGATGCATGCCAGGTGTGTTCTCCCATACCGCTGGCTTGGGCAGCCAGCGCTCGGCGATGGGCGGCGGGGGATGCTGCTCCTGCTCTCTCTGACCGGCGGGAAAGCGACGCACCAACCTGTTGGCGGGATCGAAAATTTCCAGCTTTACGTCTCTAGCCGGGGACTTGAGGTAAAAGTCGATCATCGCGCCCTCGGGAGGGTTCTTCGCGGTTGGCTCTTCCGGTGGCAGCGGGGTTCCAAGAAAAACATCGTTGTCAATGCGAAACGCGGTAGCCGGCGGAAACAGCAGACTGTTGGCCTTCTGCGCCTGCGCATCTAACTGCCGCAGAGGCGTGATGTTGTCCAGAATCCAGAACGAGCGCCCGTGAGTGGCAACAATAAGATCGTCGCCGTGGACAGTGATGTCGCGAATGGAAGAAACCGGCATATTCAACTGCAGCGGCTGCCAGTGGTCACCATCGTCAAAGGAAACGTAGATGCCCAACTCCGTTCCCGCAAACAGCAGGCCTTTCTTGCGCGTGTCCTGTCGAATCGCGTTCACCGAGGTTGGAGCAATGCCGGTTATGATCGGCTGCCAGGTTTTCCCGTAATCGCGGGTGCGATAGATGTAGGGTGCGTAGTCGTCCACCCGATGACGATCGATGGCTGCGTAGGCCACAGCGGGGTCGAAGCGCGAGGCCTCGATCATCGAAACTCTGCTCCAATCGGCAACGCCAGGAGGAGTGACGTTCTGCCAGGTCTTGCCGCCGTCACGGGTGAGATAGAGCAAGCCAGTGTCGCTGCCCGCCCAAACCTGGCCTGTCTCAAGAGGCGACGGCGCGATGGTGTACACCACGCCAAAGCCCCTTGCTTTGGCATTCTGCACCGTGGTTGGTCCAACTGGTTTTTCGCTTGTGGAGTCTGATTGAGTACCAGTGAGATCTGGGCTGATCTTCTCCCAGTGGAGGCCGCCATCGGTGGTTTTCATCACATATTGGGTGCCCAGGTAAAGCGTGTTTTTCTCGACAGGCGAATAGACGAGAACTGGTGTCCAGGGCCCGCGATATTTCCGTTCGTTGATTTCCGTGTTCCAACTTGGCAGCGGCCAGGGCGTGATGTCTTGGCTCAGTGAGGTGCGGCGGTCCCAGCGGACCACGCTGCCGAAAACGCCCGTGGCGAAGATAATGTTGGGGTCATTGGGATCAGGCGCCAGCCAGCCGCTCTCGCCGCCGCCAACCAGGAACCAGTCGCGCGCCGTAATTTGTGCATGATCGGTGCGGCTCGCCACGGCCGCTGCACCGCTGTCCTGCTGCGCGCCGTAGACATTGTAGGGGAACCGATTGTCGGTGATGACGTGATAGAACTGTGCTGTTGGCTGGTTGTACCAGGAGGACCAGGTCCGTCCATAGTTGAGGCTAATGGTGGCTCCCTGGTCGGTGCCGAGAATCATCCGCGAAGAATTTGTCGGATCGACCCAAAGCTGGTGGTAGTCGTCACCTCCCGGTGCCCCACGCAGAATCGAGAACGTCTTGCCTCCGTCCTCCGAGCGGTATAGGGCGACGTTGGGAACATAAACCACATCCGGATTGCGGGGATCGATGGTAATCCAGTTGAAATACCAGGCGCGACTGGTCAGTCGCGAATCGTTGTTGACCAGGGTCCAAGTGTCGCCTCCGTCGTCGGAG
>CAZDYZ010000850.1:0-3923 GCA_964509525.1 uncultured Acidobacteriaceae bacterium | reverse complement strand
AACCGACAGTCCACCCCGGTCACTGTGCGTTTCTCCGACGGCACTGGTATTCCCGTCATTCCCGACAATGACCCAAACGCAAGCCCGCGCGGTATGGCCATCCGCTTCCACTTGGCCGAGCACGTGCACACCGACATCATCAGCCACTCGACCGACGGATTTCCCACCCGCACTGGCCAGGAGTTCCTCGAGTTTCTGCGCGCAGCCGCAGGTTCCGGCGATCCATCCATGCCGCCCCCGACGCCGATTGACGCCTATCTCAGCTCCCATCCCGCGGCGCTGGCGTTTGTGCAGGCCCCCAAGCCCGCCTCCTCCAGCTTCGCCCGCGAAACCTATTACGGCGTAACAGCTATGCACTTTACCAACAAAGACGGAGCCAGGCGCTACGGGCGCTACCGTATGGCCCCGGAAGCAGGCAACGACCACCTTTCCGACGCCGACGCTGCCGCCAAAGGCCCAAACTACCTATTCGACGAACTGGCGGAAAGGATTGCTGAAGGTCCTATCACCTTTCGCGTTCTGGTCCAGCTCGCCAATGACGGAGATGTGGTCAACGATTCGACCGTTCACTGGCCGGAGAGCCGGACGGTATTGGAATTGGGCCGCGTGCTGCTGACGGAACCGGTGCGCGCCGATGCCCACGAGCAGAAGCAGATCATCTTCGATCCCATACCTCGTGTCGACGGTATCGACCCCTCGGACGATCCGCTGCTGGAGCTGCGTGCCGCGCTCTATCTGTTGAGCGGACGACGACGCCGTGCCGCGCCGGAAGCTGCCGCGCAAACCGCAAGCCAACCCGCGGCGTGACGGGGGAAGAGAATGCAGATTGCGCGACTACCCAACCCCACCGTTCCGCTGTGGAACGGTGGGGCCGATCGGTCGTGCCGAGTTAGCCCCCTCCCGCTATTCCTCCCGCAACAGGCGGAGGCGACGTAAACTTGGAGAACAAACGATGCAATCAAGGAAATGTAAAGCGAGTTGGAACCCTGAGACTTGATGAAGACGACGTGGCTTGGGGGCTTGCTGTTGCGCCGTTTGGTAATGCCGCTGACATTTGCGGCACAGGCGATGTTTATGCGCTGGATGGGGTGCGAACTCGGCGCCGATGCCTACATCAATATCACGGCCCAGTACCATCCCGCAGGAGGAGTTAGCCATGCGCAATTCCTGAATTCGACCGCTGCCTGACACACGATGAATTCAACTCGCAATCAACGTTGGCCGGGGAGGCCAGATCGTTCTGCCTCGACGAGCTTTCCACGTCCCCGCCGTGATCCAGTGAACCATCAAACGCCCTGTCTTGCTATATCGCTGCAAGCGAGCTAGGGTGAACCGTGTCTGAGCGCGAAAGACTCCGTGCATTCTTCTCGACATGGATGGGGTGCTCTACACCGCCGACAACATCATTAACGGCGCGGTTGACACCGCAGCATGGTTGCGGGCGCAAGGCATTCCCCATTTGTTTGTAACCAACACCACCTCCCAGTCTCGGGCTGCATTGGCTAACAAACTCCTGTCGTTCGGCATCCCCGCCCGCGAAGAAGAAATCCTTACGCCCCCTGCCGCAGCTGCCGAATGGTTGCATGCCCAGGAAGAAGGCGGGATCGCTCTTCTTGTCCAGCCGTCAGCACGTCTGGAGTTTGCCGACCTACCGTGCCTTCCCGATGATGCCGAGCGTGGCGCCTCTTATGTCGTGGTAGGCGATCTCGCCAATCGGGGTGGGATTATCGGACACTTAACCGAGCATTTCGCCTCCTATATCACAACCCGGATGCACAGCTCATTGCCCTGGGCATGACCCGCTATTGGTTGGCGGCTGACGGCATCGCGCTGGATGTCGCTCCGTTCGTGGTGGCTCTGGAGCATGCAAGTCAACGCAAAGCTCTGCTATTTGGTAAACCTGCGAGACCCTTCTTTCAGGCGGCGGTCGAAAAACTCGGGCTTCCCGCTGCGCACGTTGTCATGATTGGCGATGATATCGAAGCCGATGTTGGCGGTGCGCAAACGGCGGGCCTAATAGGGGCTCTGGTAAAAACGGGCAAGTTCCGACCTGCAGACCTGGCGGGCACCATCATCCCGGACATGGTACTTGCTTCCGTTGCTGATCTGCCCGGCTGGTGGAATTGGCAAGGAACATGAAAACATGCACCGCGCTCTGCTTGGCAGAGAGGAGTATGTCGAGCGGGTGATTGGCTCGATTCGGCGCCGCACTGGGCGGGCTACACCACCGCCACGAACGACGAGATGCCTGAACCGCCCGAACCTTGCCCGACCTGCCGCCGATTCAAGTCTTGAGATCTATGCCGAACCGCGCTCGAGCGTCCCCTTTTTGCTCTGAGAAACTACAGGAAATGTGGGAAGCTCAGGACGCATATCCGCGAAAGACGGTTCATGATGGGCAGATGCCACAATCGGGAGGCTCATAAACTTTGGGAACGTAGAAACGGCACGCTCTAAGACCGATGGGTCTCCGGTTAGGGCGAAGGTGCTGACCCGTGAGCTTCGACAGACGTGCTGGAACTCACAGCCGCCGGACTTGCCAGCCAACCCCGACGGATCTCTGAACTGCTGGAATATCTGAGAGTCGCGGTAAAGGGTGCTGGGCGATGCCGTTCGAACATTGCCTGCTCGTACACTCCGGTCCTCGCGGCCGGATCATACGGTATATGTGACGGTAAGGACGCAGCGCGGCTTCCTTTTTGAGACTTGGTCGCTCTCCTGTGACATAAGTCATCGTCGCACCTTTTTCCTCCGTATATCTTTATTCTTGTCAGAGCCAAAGTGAGGAACAGTGAACGAGATTACCAGTGATACCAGCGTCGCCGAGATTGTGCAGCGCTGTCCCAATGCGCGCGGAATTTTCGACCGCCATGGACTGAAAGGCTGTGGCGGTGGGCACGGACCTAGCGAGCCGCTGGGCTTCTTCGCCACAGTACACCAGGTTGATGTGAATGAACTCCTGCGGGAAATCAAGGCGGAGATCGACCATCCCTCTGGCCAGACCTACGTTTACATGGAGACTCTCCAGGACTACATCTATCGCCGCTTCTTCAAAGCAGGCATTGGAATCGTCTTAACCGTCGGTTGCCTGTGGGGCGCGATCAACCTGCTGCAGATCGCGATGGGCAACAGTTTCCTACAATTGCGTCTCTTGCCCGCGATTCACGCCCACGCCCACGCCATGGTCTTCGGCTGGGTGGGGATGTTTGTCATGGGCTTTGCCTACCAGTCCTTCCCGCGTTTCAAGAACACGACCCTGTGGCGCCCGGGATTGGCGAACCTGAGCTTCTATCTCCTTGCGGCGGGAATTTTGACGGGAATGGCGGCTGATATGTTACTGCCCGCTTTCTCCGCTTTCGTACTGGGAGCCTTCTCTGCGATAGCCGAGTTAACTGCTGTCGTGCTTTTCATGCTGGTGCTGTACCAAACCGGACGGCAGTCCCTCGAACCACATAACCCCTATGAGAAGTTCATTGCCAGCTCTTTTCTCTGGTTCTTGTTAGGAACAATCTTGAATGCCGTTTTTTTCTTTGCCAAAGCGACTGCGCGCGGCGAACACGACCTTATCATGCGCATTGCACTGATTGACGGCCCGCTGCGCGACATCCAGCTGCTCGGCTTTGCAGCTTTGATTATTGCTGGCGTGAGCCAACGTTTTGTGCCACAGGTTTATGGCCTGGCACGGCCCGCCCGTGGCCGCCGGAACCTCATTTTCTGGCTAATGAACGGCAGTCTGGTCCTGAATATCGTCAGCTTTGTCCTGCTGCTCACGACGCAGCAACTTTACTTTGCAATCGGTCTTGAACTTGCCTATCTGTTGATGCCGGTCTGGGCCGTGCTTCTGGCGGGTCAACTGGGGGTGTTTACTGCGCCCTCGCAACCGGACCGTACCTTCAAATTCATTCGTGCCGCTTATGTTTGGC
>CAZDYZ010000849.1:0-5892 GCA_964509525.1 uncultured Acidobacteriaceae bacterium | reverse complement strand
TCTTCCTTGGTCCTGAAGGAGCCGGGATCGTCGAGCACCTCGCCATCCCGGTTGCCAAGAATGTTGGTGGAGAACCAGCCGTTCAGGCCAATCATGCGCGCCTTAAAGCCCGGAGCTAGAATGGTCTTGATAAGTGTCTGGCCGGTCTTGTAGTCCTTGCCGCAGATGGGCGCTTCCATCTGCTTCGCCAGTTGGTGCATTGCCCCGATGTCCACCGTGAGGTTGGGCGCACCGTTAGCGAAAGGCACGCCTTCCTTCAACGCCGCATAGGCGTAAATCATCGAAGGCGCGATGCTCTCATCATTCGCGTGCAAGCCCTTTTCGAATGTCTCCACTGATTTGTGCACCCTACCAGGCTTGATGAAGGTTTCGGTTGAGCCGCACCAGATCATCACCAGCCGCTCGGCGCCAGTGGACTGTTTGAAGTCGCGGATGTCGTCGCGCAGTTGCTCGGCGAGCTCCATCTTGTTCTTGCCCTTCTTCACGTTGGGTCCGTCTAGTTTCTTGACATAGTTCTTGTCGAACACCGCCCGTCGCGGCTTGATCCTGCACAGGAATGGTTTGACCTGGTCGAGGAGGGAGACATCCAGCACTCCCGCGTTGCGTGCTGCCGAGTCCATATCATCTTCGAAGATGTCCCATCCCGTAAAAACCAGATCACTCAGCTTGGCCAAGGGAACGAAATCCTGGATTTTGGGCGAGCGTCCTTCCGTGCGCTTGCCCAGGCGGATGGTTCCCATCTGCGTGAGCGAGCCGATCGGGCTGGAAATCCCTTTACGCACCGCTTCGACGCCCGCAACGAACGTGGTTGCGACGGCTCCCATGCCCGGAACCATGATCCCCAGCTTTCCTTTGGCAGGAGCAATTTCGCCCTTGGCGGTATTCATTCTTTCCTGCTTCGTACTTGTCCCCATGCTATCGGTCCATTTCATGCAAGAATGTACAAACCCGTATCTTCTCGTAATCGCACGATTCGGCGCAAACAGACACGGCGGAATGGGCGGGTTTGTGCATCGTGCTGCGAATAGGGGAATCTGGTGGAGTCAGCGTCTCGTCACTTGCGAGTGTTGCAGGACTCCGGTAGCGAGCACAAAAGGAAAGCGGCGCTTGCACCCCGAACAGGCATGATGGAGAAAGTCGCATTTGTTACCGGATGCTCCAGCGGCATTGGATTGCTGACTGCAGTCGAGTTGGCGCTGAAAGACTTTCGCGTGGTGGCTACCATGCGCAATCTGGGACGCAGCGCCAGGTTGCAAGAGGCCGCGCAGCAGAACGGGGTTGGCAACCGTATTGACATACGGCGGCTCGACATCACGGAATTCGAGTCCCTTTCAGGTGCGGTAGAAGCGGTCGTCAAGGATTATGGCCGCATTGATGTGCTGGTGAACAATGCCGGATTCACCGTGGCCGGCTTTGCAGAAGACATGCTGCTTGCCGAACTTCGCCACCAACTCGAAACCAACTTCTTCGGCAACGCGGCGATGACCAAAGCGGTGCTGCCAGTCATGCGCGCACAGAAGTCGGGACACGTTATCACGGTAACGTCTGTTGCCGGACGCCTTGGCCAGCCGATGCTGAGCGCTTACGGCGCCTCGAAACATGCCCTTGAGGGGTGGAGCGAGTCGCTACGCATCGAAACACACTCGCTTGGCATTCGCGTGTCGCTGGTCGAGCCAGGAGCATTCGACACCGACATCTGGGAACGCAATGTGGTGATTGCCAAAGGGGCGCTCGATCCCCAATCGCCAAACAAAGCGCGCAGCCAGCGCTTTGCCGAATTCGTCAAGGCCAGCGCCAAACAGCGTCGTGACCCGCGCGAGGTGGCCAGGTTGATTGTCCGAATTTCGCAAGATCCTGATCCCAGGCTCCGCTATTTGATCGGCGCCGACGCAAAACTTCAGGTTTGGTTGAAGCGAGTCCTGCCATGGCACCACTATGAACGGATCGTAGCAAAGGCTGTGAAGATCGATTGAATTGGGTGCCGGCACCCCGCCAACAGCGCAGGGCAGTGGCGATTAGCCTTTGGCTGACAGGGAGGCGACCGAACCTTGACCGGAGGAAAGCCTACTGGCTATGATGTGGGGCAGGCTTCGCAGTGGGGTGGTATGTTTTGATCAACCTGCTTCTTCCAACCCGCGGCTGCTGTTGTTGCCGCTAGGCGTGCGTCTGCGCCAGCGGCTTTCTCCTTCACACAGTTGATAGGCATCAGTGCTGTTATTTCACGCTGCGGTCACCATCGGCACCCGGTGATGGCAGCGTCGACATGGAATTCATTCACCTTCAAGGAGACTCTGTCATGAGCAATATTGTTCAGGAAGTGCTCGCAGCCAACCAGAATTACGCTGCGGAATTTGGCAATAAAAACACGTTAGGCATGCCACCGGCGCGACGCTTCGGCATTCTTACCTGTATGGATGCGCGTCTTGATCCGGCGAAATTTGCAGGATTGGCCGAAGGTGACGCCCATGTCATTCGTAATGCAGGAGGTCGCGCCAGCGACGATGCCATCCGGTCGATAGTAATCTCCTACAAGCTGTTGGGAACTCGGGAGTGGTTCGTCATCCACCATACAAATTGCGGCATGGAATTCTTCACCAATGATGTCATGCGCAAGTTGTTGGCCAGCAGCCTTGAGACGGCGTCGCTCACTGAGCACGGCTTCCAGGATGTTGGTAAAGGACCCGGCTCACGCGCAGGAGAGTACATCGAGTGGCTGACCATCGCCGATCAGGAGCAAAGTGTGCGCGATGACGTCGAACATATACGTCAGCACCCGCTCGTATCCAAGAACATCGCGATCTACGGATATATCTACGATGTTAGCACCGGAAAGCTGCGGGAGGTCTCCCCAACTCGAAGGGCGGAGGAGGCGGCCTGACTCAACGACATTGCAACACATTCGCCACGGCAAACAAAAGACCAGCTCGGGCGTGGGCTCCCGTCTCTCGGCGGACTCCCGCATCCCCAGGCTAATCGACGGCCTCTTCTGACATTCCCGCGCCCACCCGATGCTGCAGGTGTGACCAAACGAAGTAAACAACCGCAGAAACGATCACCGCCAGGATCACCGCGTCCAGGCGGTGGAACCACATCTTCAGCCGCGGGTCCTTGTCCCACTGTTCGCCCAGCCGCATGCCGATGTAGGCCAGCGCGAAGCACCACGGCCAGGAACCAACAAACGTATAGATGTGGAACCTGATCCGTGGCATGCGCGCAATACCAGCAGGAAGAGCGATGAAGGTGCGGATCACCGGTAGCAACCGTGCGAGCAGCACGGCGATACTGCCTTGCTGCTGGAAGAAGCGGTCGGCGATCTCGAGCTCGCGCTGGCCAAGAAAAATGTACCGGCCAAAACGCTCGACCAGCGGGCGTCCACCGTAGCAACCGATCTCATACGCGACCACCGAGCCCAGGTTGCAGCCCAGTGCGCCCCAGGTTGCAACTGCCAACAGCGAGAAACGGCCGGTGTACACCAGATAACCTGAGAACGGCATGATGATTTCCGACGGCAGGGGTATGCACGCGGACTCGATAGCCATCAGCAGCATCACGCCGCCGTAGCCACCCGCCGAGATGAGGCCGGTGATCCACACCGCCAGCACTTCCAGGATTCGCGAGATCATGTTGTTAAATCGTTGCCCTTTGTCCGTTCCAGGTTATCCCACCCACTGTACCACCCAAGCCTCAGCTGCGCATCGAACCCCTTTAGCTGATCGAGAGGGACGTTCATGTGGCAGCACAACAGCGAATCCCTGGGCTTGGGCGTACAACCAGCTCCTATGCCAGATGACAAGGCGATGGTCCGCGTGGTTTATCCCCGCTCAGATGGCTCGCCGGTGAGCCATGCCCCCAGATTCTTAACCGGCCAGCGCAGGCCGATGAAGAACTGCCCGAAGGCCGCATACTCAGCACTGACCTGATCAAAGCGCATCTCGTAAATCAGCTTCTTGAACACCAGCGGTTCGCTGGCAAACAGATCTACACCCCACTCCCAATCGTCGAAGCCGATGGAGCCAGTAATGATTTGCTGCACCTTGCCGGCGTAGCGTCGCCCGACCATGCCATGCTCCTCCATCTGACGCTGGCGCTCCTCGATGGGCAGCGTGTACCAGTTTTTCTCCTCGCCACGCTTGCGGTCCATGGGATAGAAGCACAGATACCGGCTCTCGGGAATCTTAGGGTACAGCCGCGAATGCATTGCCTGACGCTGGCGTGCCATCGTCTCCTGCACTTCCCGGTCCCACTCCCCAGAAAACGGCGTCACACCACGCTCGGCGAGCTGGCGGAAGAGCTTGACGCTGGAGTCGTAAAGCCCCAATTCGATGACCGAAAGGTAGGAATGCGTCGGCTCCAGATACTCCTGCAATGCGAGACGGTTCAGTCGCAACTCTATGGCATTGAGTTCTTCGAACGAATCGCGAAAGTGGACCAGCATCAGGTCGCCCTTATGCCCTAGTAGGGAGTACAGGGCGCTCTGTCCCGCTTCTTCGCCCGGCAACAGCGCCGCGATTGCCTCAGTTGCAATCTCCTGCTGACGTGCGCGGCTGAGCTTGCCCCATCCTGGCCAGCGGGCGCGGAACATCTGATGTAGTACGCTCAGCCCCTCAAGGGTGAGCGGAACGGCTGGCAGCTCTGTGGACACAGCTTGAACTCCCGCATTGCTCGACGCCATTGCGAAACCCCACGCTCGATTGATGCTGATGCTCCCCTCATTGTAATCTGCCCGCAGGAGATTATTCATGCCACGAGGCATCATGCCCCGCCAACCCTCGCGTTCAGGACTTCACAACAGGGTTTCCGCGAAGCCCGTGCGGACAAAGGTCACAGCCGTACGAGCGGCCCCAGTTCTGAGAACACCGACGCAGGTCGCTGCACCCCCGATTGTGAGAGGCAGAACCGTGCCCAAGAAACCGGCCAGCAGGACAGCCCGGCCCTCTGCCCAAGCTTACAACCCGCTCGCTCCCCAGCGCGTTGACCAGATCCTCAAGCGGCTTGACGGACGTTATCCCCTCGCCACCTGTGCTCTGCATCACAGCAGCGCGTGGGAGCTGCTGGTAGCGACCATCCTTTCTGCCCAGTGTACCGACGCGCGTGTCAACATGGTCACGCCAATCCTCTTCCAGAAGTACCCGACTGTCGAACACTTCGCCGCGCTTAATCCCAAGGACCTCGAACCCGACATTCGCTCGACCGGCTTCTTCCGCAACAAATCGAAGTCGTTGGTCGGTGCCGCGCGCAAGCTGGTTACCGATTTTGGCGGCGAGGTCCCGCGCACGATGGACGAGTTGCTGCAATTGCCCGGCGTGGCTCGGAAAACAGCCAATGTCGTGCTGGGCACATGGTTCAAGATTGCGGACGGCGTGGTGGTGGACACGCATGTAAAACGCATCTCGCGACGGCTGGAGCTGACAAAAAGCGAAGATCCGCTGAAGATAGAGCAGGACCTGATGCAGGTGATACCCCGCGACCAGTGGATCGTCTTCGCGCACCAGGTCATCCTCCACGGACGGGCAATGTGCATGGCTCGCAAGCCTAACTGTGTTGATTGTCCCCTGGAAAATTTGTGCCACGCTGCCGACAAGACGTGGAGCACGGCACAGATCCACAAGAAAGCCAAACCGTGAACCGGGCTTCCTACTGCAGATGTTTCATGCGGAATGGGACTTCGACGACAGCTTCCAGTGCTACCGGCTCGCCGTTCTTGGTGCCTGGACGAAAGTGCCAGCGCGACAGGGCACGCACCGCATTATCGTCGAGCCGCGAATCCAGGCTGTCGAGCATCTTGATGTCATCCACGGTTCCATCAGTACGAATGACGGCGTACAGCGTGACTGTGCCTTCCACCTTGTCGCGCAAGACCTCCGGCGGGTATGCCGGATCAACCTTCATCGT
>CAZDYZ010000848.1:0-2495 GCA_964509525.1 uncultured Acidobacteriaceae bacterium | reverse complement strand
GCCTTGGATACACGGCTCTCAAGCCCGGCGGACGGATGATTACTAACGACGGCTGTTATGCGCCTGGTCAGTCAGCGGCTATACGCTTTCTACTTTCGCGCGACCGGGGCCAATATATTCGAACCCAGCAGCAATACCTGGACCTCGCCCTAGAGTACTTCGATGAAGTGAAGCCAAACATTCGCGAAGACGTGTTGCGTATCCCCTATACCCACCTCATCCTCGAATGTGTCAGGTGACCGGCTTAAGCAAGAGTATGTAAGCAAAACGCCTCTTGCTTTCTATACATCATTAATTTGTTTTCTTATTCGCATTGCGGGTAGCGGGCCGGCCGTCACAGAAGTAGTCGCAAGTCGTTCATATATGAACATACGAACTTACGAACATGGTACGCCTATGTGATTTGGCTCCGAGCTTTCACAAAATAAGCCGGGTTGCGTGATTGATCGCCGATGTCGTAAGCGATGAACAACGTCAATGGCTACCATAAGATGATTTCTCGGTTTAGAAAGACCATGCGTAATGGGAGGGGAAGGGCATAATGAAATACTATCCTGTTAACCAAACAGGTAGCGGCCCGCTCTAATGCACAGAGAAATATATGCGTCAATAAAGAGTATAGTGATCACTCTCTATCGACAAGGTAAATGCCGTTAGCTTGGTTATAAGCTCGTCGGGTATTGCACTGGTCCTCTGCTAGAATAAACGTTAGCGATGATCATCACACGTTCGCCTTTGCGGGTTTCGCTGGGCGGAGGGGGTACGGATCTTCCCTCTTACTCAAGCGAGCACGGAGGCTTCTTGATTGCCGGAGCAATCGACAAGTACGTCTACATCAACATCCATCCTCGCTTCGTAGACGGCTTCCTACTCAAGTACTCTCGCCTGGAGGAGGTGTCGTCGGTCAATGAGATTCGGCATCCAATCATCCGCGAGGCTCTTCGAGCGGTAGGCATCCAGACCCGAAATCTCGAGATTACGAGCATGGCTGACATCCCGACCGGAACGGGGCTCGGTTCGTCGGGTAGCTTTACGACGGCCCTTCTCAAAGCACTGCACACGTACAAGAAAAGCCTCATACACCCCGATCAGCTCGCAGAGCAGGCGTGTCAAATCGAAATCGACATTCTGCGGGAACCAATTGGCAAACAGGACCAGTACATCGCAGCGTACGGTGGTATCACATGTTTCGAGTTCGGCAAGAATGGCGCGGTGAAGGCATGGCCTTTGTCCATTTCGGAAGAAACCCTGTTCAATCTGGAGGACAATTTGCTGTTGTTCTTTACCGGCTATTCACGCTCGGCATCTGCGATTTTGAAGGAGCAGGACGATAAGAGTAAGCAAGGTGACGCCGAGATGACAGAGAACCTTCACTTTGTTAAGGAGCTCGCGTTTTGCAGCAAGCAGGCGTTGGAAGATGGGGACTTAGCTGAGTTCGGACGACTCATGAACCTTCACTGGCAACACAAAAAGCGTCGGAGCGGTGGCATGAGCAGCGCAAGAATCGACGGGTGGTACGATTGCGCCATGGCAAACGGCGCTCTAGGAGGCAAACTGATTGGCGCCGGGGGAGGGGGTTTTTTGATGTTCTATGCCGGAGACAAGACTCGTCTACGCCACGCCATGCGGGGGGCAGGACTCAAAGAAGTGAGGTTTCGCTTCGACTTCGAAGGTACGCGCACCATCTCCTACGACTAGCCTATGAGTTACTCCGTCGAACTCATGCCGGCAGCCATTCTAGCCGGGGGACTTGGGACGCGTCTGCGACCAATCACTGATCGAATTCCGAAACCGTTGATTGAGGTGGCCGGCCAGCCGTTTCTGTGGCACCAACTTCAACTCCTCAAGCGCCACGGCGTCCGCCGCGTTGTGCTGTTGGTCGGTTATCTAGGAGAACAGGTTCGGCAACACTTCGGCGATGGTTCTGAACTGGGGATCGCGATCGACTACTCCTTCGACGGTCCCGCACTGTTGGGGACCGGCGGTGCAATCCGCCAGGCTCTGCCGTTGTTGCCCGAGCGCTTCTTCGTTTTCTACGGAGATTCCTATCTGACCTGCGATTTCAGAGAAGTAGAAAAAGCCTTCCGCGGCAGCGGCCTTCAGGCTTTGATGACGATATATCGCAACGAGGGCTTGTACGATCACAGCAACGTCGAGTTCAACGGGCAGCGGATTCTACGATACGACAAGCAGAATCCTTCCCCCGCCATGCACTACATTGATTATGGTCTCGGCGCATTTCACCGCAGCGTGTTCGCCAAAATTCCTGCTGGGAAGGGCCGCGACCTTGCGAATGTTTACCAAGACTTGCTCAACGCTGGGAATCTGGCAGCTTTCGAGGTGCACGAACGATTTTACGAAATTGGCTCCAGCGAAGGGTTAAGGGACACAGTGGAGTTCCTAAGATCAACAGGCGAAACCAGCTAGCCAGAATCTTAAGGGAAAAACACGAAAACAGACCGTCGATCCCTTGCAGTACCATTGTGACCAGAACT
>CAZDYZ010000847.1:0-3379 GCA_964509525.1 uncultured Acidobacteriaceae bacterium | reverse complement strand
GGCACTGAACACGTTTCCCTACATTCTATCCTTTACGACGGTAACCCCTGGTCAGGCAGCTGCCATGACGTCGCTGGGAGCCGGTGGTTCGGACTACCTGGCTGGCTTTTACTTTCCTCAGGGCCGCAATGTGACTCAATGGGGGCTAGTGGATGATGTCTCCTGGACAAAGGGCACACACAACATGAAGTTTGGTGTGAATTTCCGGCGCGATGACGTCAGCGACCATACCGCCGGCGAGCAACCATTCCCAGCCATGCTAACTTCCCTCAACGGTTTTGCTACTGGGCAAATAGACACCTTTGTCGCACAGAACTTTGCACAGAACCCCTCACAGCCCATTGCCATTTCCAGTTGGGGTGTTTATGCCCAGGACCAGTGGAAAGCCACCCGCAAGCTGACTTTCACCCTCACCCTGCGGGTTGACCGCAATACCCCGGGAGTTTGTCAGAATGGTTGTGCTTCAAAGACAGCGGAGCCCTTCAATTCACCCGGTTTTGATCACTCAGCAACCGTGCCTTATGACCAGATGATGATTCAGACCAAGCAGATTCTACGCAATATCCAGCTTGCAGTGGTCGAGCCGAGGGTTGGCTTTGCGTACGATCCTTTCGGTGATGGTAAGACTGCCATCCGCGGCGGCGTGGGTCTGTTCTCCGATCTTTATCCAGGATTCATCCTGGATAGCTTTACGACGAACTTCCCAGAGGTAAACCGATTCACCGTCGGTGGGACCTTCCCGCTGGCGCCTGTTATGCCAGGTAATGCTGCCGCCACTGTTTCGGGATGCAACGCAGGCTTCACCTCCAACTATCATGCCGGCGGGACGGTTACCAGTTACCTGGCAGGCAACCCGCTTTGCGCGGTTCCGAACCTCAACGATGTTAGCCAAAACACCCAGAATCCGACCTATGCTGAGTGGAACCTCGAAGTACAGCGTGCCCTCGGCAACACGACAACCTTCTCCGCTAACTACGTTGGGAACCATGGCTATAACTTGTTCATCGGCAACCCGAACCTGAATGGCTTCGGATTTGGGGGCTTGCCGGCAGCCGCTTCCGACACCCGCGTACTGGCAGTGAACCAGATCTACAATCCGGGCATTTCCAACTATAACGGTATAACCTTGTCACTAAGCCAGCGCATGTGGCATGGCTTGACGGGGTCGTTCAACTATACTTGGAGCCATTCTGGCGATGACCTCTCGAATGGAGGATTGCTACCGTACAGTATCTACAGCAGCATTACCAGTCAGATAAACCCGTTTTGCCTACGCTGCCAATACGCCTCGTCTGATTACGATTCGCGACACAATATCAATGCGAACTATGTCTATAACCTGCCGTTTAAAAGCAGCAATGGTATTGTGAACCAGTTGGTCGCCGGCTGGACGCTCTCGGAGACGTTTTTCTTCCGGACCGGCCTGCCCTTCACTGTAGATGACGGGATTACATCCTCTGGCTTGACCGGCAACAACCTGGGCAATGCAGTAATTCTGGGCTACCCGTCGGGTAACGGCGTTCTGCCCACCAACTGTGGCGCACCGACGCAAAGCGCGGGGGCGATTGTGCCGTGCCTGCCTGCCAGCCTGTTCTTGCCCGCCGGGACCGAACCCGGATTCTCTGGTATTCCGCGCAACTTCTTCCGCGGCCCTGGTTACTTCAACACGGACCTCACTATCCGCAAGAACTTCAAGATCACCGAACGATTCAACTTCCAGGTGGCGGCCAACTTCTACAATGTGCTTAATCACCCGAACTTCGCCAATCCGTACGGGAACATGAACATCCCCGGCATATTTGGGAGTGCCTTCTCAACGATTTCGCCGCCGACCACTCCTTACGGAGCGTTCGCGTCCGCGGCTGAGGATGCTCGCATTGTTCAGTTGAATGCGAAGCTTATCTTCTGACCAGTTTGGCTCTGCTTCACTTGTGGCGGCCCCGTCTGGGGTCGCTTTTTTTTTGCGAGTCGTATCAGTTGTCATTCATCAGCCCGGGATTTGGCAGCTGACTCTTGTTTCTCTGGTACACTGCGATGTCCGGTGCCCAGTTCTCACGGTCAGCCAAATCGCCGGTGCTGACAACGGGTCCGGCAACCGCTCCGAGGTCATGATGCAAAATCCCACTCAGCCGTCGATTCAATTGACAAATACGCCCGACTACCGCGAGAACTACGCCAACAGCGTCCAGGTTCGGGTGAACGTCTGGGACTTCTTCTTGGTGTTTGGCACCCTGCAACAGCAGGATGAAACGCGGGTCGAGGTCCGCAACTTTCAGGGAATATATCTAAGTCCCCAACAGGCGAAGGCGTTATACACAATTCTGCAACAGAACCTGGTCAACTACGAGAACACTTTTGGCGACATCAAACTCGATCCGCGCCTGGCGCCTGGCGCCGGACCAGTCCATTAGCAAAGCGCATGAGTGAGTTAGCGATGTCATGCTGAGCCGAGGGAAGGTGCAGGAATATCTCTTCGCTTACTCACTCATTTTTACCTTTCTTTTTGTTACCCACCTACCGTTGCTCCGCCTACCTTATTTCTGGGACGAAGCCGGTTACTTCATTCCGGCAGCACGCGATCTGCTGTTGACCGGTTCTCTGGTACCGTACACAGTTCTATCCAACGCGCATCCGCCTCTAGTAATGATCTGGCTGGCGTTCTGGTGGAGGTTCAGTGCCTTCACGCCCGCAGTGACGAGGACTTCCATGTTGATGGTGGCTGCATTCGCTCTGCTGGGATTGTGGCGTTTGTCCCGTGAAGTTGCGGGCGAAGCGGTTGCTGCTGCTACAGTGCTGTGCACCACACTCTACCCAGTTTTCTTCGCACAAAGTTCGCTGGCGCACCTAGACATGATGGCCGCAGCACTGACGTTGTGGGGACTGGCGATGTACGTGGAACACAAACGGTTTGCTACGATCACCTTCCTGTCGCTGGCACCGCTGGCAAAGGAGATGGCAATCATCGCTCCAATAGCGCTGTTCGTCTGGGAGTTGATTTGCCCTCTCTTGGGGAGATCGCGGCAACGGTCCTGGTGCCTGTACCACCGCAGCATGAGGGGGACCTTCTCGTTTCTGCTATGCGGGCTGCCGCTCTGGCTGTGGTTTCTGTATCACCATCACCGGACCGGCTTCTACTTCGGCAATCCGCAGTATCTGCGCTACAACTTGCAGGCGAACCTCACTCCTCTACGTATGATTCTCGCCTTGCTAATCCGCCTGTGGCATAGTCTTGCATACCTGAATCTTTTCCTGTTAACTCTGGGCGCACTCTACGCAATGCGACGTCCGCCGTTAACGGAGCCTGACGGCAGCCAACGGCCCCGGATTCCGATCAAGGTGCAGCTTGTTTTTGCAGTACTCATCGTCGCGAACATCGCCG
>CAZDYZ010000846.1:0-1794 GCA_964509525.1 uncultured Acidobacteriaceae bacterium | reverse complement strand
GGCAGATGGCCGGAATCGGTGCCATTGGTCGATGAATTCACCTTCGGTGGTGAATACCTGGATCCTAGATGCCTCCCGGTCACAGACGAAGATCTGATCGCCGACGAGCTCTAATGCATGTGGAAGAAAGAGCTCCCCTTGATCGAATCCCGGCACGCCCCAAGTCAGAATGTGGTCGCCGTCGCGATCAAATTTGTGCACGCAGGCGTTCCGATATCCATCGGAGACGAATATTTCGCCGGTCTTTGGATGCGCGACCGCATCTGTAGGCATGTTGAATGGCAATCCCGAGTACTCCGGAGCCGGCCCTCCACGCTTACCGATCTCCAACAACAACTCACCATCGGGCGTGCGCTTCTGCACAAAGTGGCCAAGAAAGTCGACCAGGAGAAGGTTGCCGTCTGAGTCGACGGAGATCCCATGAGGGCCATCAAATTCCTTCTTCCCCCATCCATTCACGAATTGACCATCGGCCTCGAAGACCATTACAGGAACGGGACCCCGATTGAACACGTAGACGTGGTCTTCACGATCAACAGCGACCGAAGTGGCCAGTCCGGCGAACGTGGCACCTTCGGGCAGCTTGGCCCAATTGGCCAACGGCTTATAGCGCGCATTGTTCACATTCTCGAGAGCGCCCACAATCTTTTGCCTAACCGTGCCGCGCATAGCAGACCGTACCGGCACCCATGACTAGAGGAAGCCTTGCCGCTGATGTATAAGCTCATCCGGCTCGGGCTTGTGCGCCTGGACGGCAAGGCTGCCACCCGAATGAACCAGGAGGAGCATCAGGCGCCGCGCGGCTGCCCGCCGTAACTCACCGTCGCGATAGCGCGGCCAGTGCTGGAGACCTCGTCCATCAACGCATCGATGGTCGCATCATCTGCACTGGCAAGAACCTCCGCCATGGTCGGACCGACACGTTCGACGATAGGAGTCAAGGCGGCGACGTCCAGGTGATAGAGACGGGCGGCATTTTCGCCGAGGATCATCCGTGCGTCCCTCTCAGGAACGCCGGCCTTGCCCAACGAGGCCTGAAGCCAGGTCCGGCTCTGTCCCCAAACTCCCTCCGGGTGGGGATAGTCGATGCCAAACATCATCGTCCCAACGCCAATCGACTCCCTGCGCTCCATCTCGGGCAGCGAAACCAGGGACACACCGACAAAGCAATTCGTCGGCCAGTACTCGCTGGGTTTTCTCTTGGGGATGTTAGTGTCCTCGAAGAGCGCACCGGTGGCCGAGAGTCCCTCGAGCGCACGCTCGTAGACGGTGTCCCAAGTGGCCAAAACGTCCGGCACCCACAGCGCATATGACTCAGTGACGGTGATTCCCAGATCCGGATGCCTGTCGAAGACGCCAGCCAGAATCATATGCGCTATTGGACGACTTGCCCAGAACACATTCTCGAGTCCGACCAGTGATCGGTGAATCCCGTAGTCGGGCAGCCCGTAGCCGCCGTGGCAGTTGAGGGAGAACTCGTGATCTTCAAGTGAAGACCAGATTGGATCCCAATAGGAATTGATGCAGTACTCGGGCAGGTCATAATTGAAGTGCGGAAGGAGGACGCCCTTCAGCCCCGAATTGGCTGCCCACTCGATTTCCCGCAGCGTGGCGTCGACATCGTGGTACGGAAGGAAGGCAAGACCAATGCTCCGGCCTGGGGCATGCGAACAGAACTCTGCCAACCAACGGTTGTAGGCTCGTTCGCCTATCGTCTGAAGCTCGCGGTCCCTCGACGTCCGCGGTCGATACGTGCCGATCGTGAGAAAATCGGACCACGGCACTGCTGTCTCT
>CAZDYZ010000845.1:0-4225 GCA_964509525.1 uncultured Acidobacteriaceae bacterium | reverse complement strand
TAAGGTTGTGCGGCGGTATGTTGGTCGCCATCCCCACGGCAATGCCATTGGAACCATTCACCAGAAGGTTGGGAATTCGCGTAGGCAGCAGCATCGGCTCGACCGTGGTGTCGTCAAAGTTGGTGACGAAGTCCACGGTGTCCTTATCAATATCAGACAGCAGCTCCTCCGCTATCTCCGTAAGACGTGACTCGGTGTACCGGTAGGCGGCCGGTGGATCGCCATCGACCGAGCCGAAGTTGCCCTGGCCATCCACCATCGGGTAACGCAAGGAGAATGGTTGCGCCATGCGCACCATCGCGTCGTAAACCGCTGTGTCACCGTGGGGGTGATATTTGCCGAGAACCTCGCCAACAACTTTGGCGCACTTCACATGCTTGCGGTTGTGCAGCAGCCCCATGTCGTGCATGGCGTACAAAATGCGGCGATGCACGGGTTTTAGTCCGTCGCGGACATCGGGAAGCGCACGTCCGATGATGACTGACATCGAATAGTCGAGATACGAACGCCGCATCTCCTCTTCGATGTTGATTGGTTGCACATTAGCCGCGCCAGGGCCAATGGGTTCGAGAGGTAATTGCGGGTTTGAATCGTCAGGCATGATGTAGCCTTCAGCCGTTAGTGCTCAGCTTTCGGCTTGTCCCTTCTAAGAAACTTCCGAGGCAATCAACGCGATTACCGGAGCGCACGATACTCGGGCATGGGCGCGGGTGAACAGCAACGCCATCTGCGGAGCCCGCCGGATCGAGAACGATTGATGAACAATTTCAGGTAACTATCGCGATGAAGAACACTTCAAATTATACCATTGCAGCGACAGTTAAGGAACCAGGCAAGCATTGTATTTTCAATAGCCTACGAGCATTTCGACATAGCAATGCGAAACCCGTACTCGGCAGCCTCTCATGCCCAGTGAAGGCTGCCCACAGTTATCGCTAGGGTACTGCTGAGGCAACGTTCAAGGGTGTGGGTGCGCTCTGATCTGGAGTGTTTTTGGGCTGAAGATCCGAATTTGGTCTTGGCGTCGGCTTAGATGACGGGATCTTGAACTCAAGCCCACGATCGTCGTTAGCCTTCACCGTGGCAGCAAGGTCGAGATCGGAGAAAGCGATCTTCTGTACACGCTTATCGAATACGTATACCATCTGGCCCATGATGGCGTAGTTGCTGACCTCCTGCTTATGTCCGTCGCGGAAGATGAGCACACTAGGCTCATTCGGACTCGCCTCTCGCGTGGCGGATCGTTCCTGCAGCGCAGGTTGGGGTTCCGCAAGACGAGCCTGCGTATCATCCGGGTCGCTAGTGGGATATCGCGCCCCAGGTTGCTCGGTCACCATATGAAGGATGGGATCATTGGGACCAATCGGGGGCCCGGAGTATAGATCAGGTCCAGCACCCACGTAGTCATAGCCATAGCCATCCACGGGTATGTAGTAAGGAACGAGATACGCCGAGCCTCCTCGCCCGTAGCCGTAACCACGACCGCGATAGTAGCCATAGTTATAAGAACCGTAAGGGTACCATTTGGAATATCCGTAATTGGGGATCGAGGTCACACTCGGCAGCGGCGGCGGCAGGTGGTAGCCGCCGACTGGCGTAACAGTAGGGGGAGGCGCGAGGAAGTGGCCGCCAATCATTGTCGTCGACGGCGGACCACTGTGGGGCTGTGCTGGGGATGGCAGTGCCAGAAGGATTGCAATAGCAGTCGCAAGACCACACGCCAACGCCCGGCCTTGGAGCGGACCGTCGCACCATAAGCGAACCCGCAGTTGACTAGCCTCCACCATGGACCTCAGTTTAGTCCAACCCGTCAGAGAAAGGAAAGTTGTTATTGGTTTCGGTAGGTCAAATGGAGCAGCCCATAGACGTCAATCATGGCATTGGCGATCAGGACACCCCCGATAACGGTGTTCGCGGCCAGCGCGTAATGGCTCTCTAGCAGGTCAGTTGAAACTCCGGCCATAAAGAGAATCAGGAAGGGAAGCGCGACCAGAAGGAAGGTAAGTCCACGGTGCATATGGCCAGCCACTACAACCAGCAGTGCGCCGGTGATGAGCGGTGCGGCCGTGCCAAAGAAGCGGGCGCGCCTCCAGGCCGCAAACGTAACCAGCGTGACAGCCAGCAGGAGTAACAACCCGATTCCGTTCTGCAGAAAGAAATCCCCGAATAGCGAAGTTATGGTGCGACTGGAGACATCTTCGGCAGAAGTCTGAATCCAGTCTGCGTTATACAACGCTGCCGCGAGAGCGACTGGACGAAAACCATAGAGCACCCAGAGCAGCATCAAGGCGATGACACAGGCTACCGCAAAGATTGTCAGGGCCGCGCCACGGCGCACATGGCCGATCCAGAGCATGAAGGCAAGGGCCGGCACCAGCAGTATCCAGAGTGAAAACTGCGCACCGATGCAAATGGCCATCGACAGCCCCATCAGCAGTATGCGGCGCCAGTTCCATAGCACCACTTCGCGCGGAACATATAGAGTATGGGCTACGGCAATTGCGGTGAAGATGAGACCAAAGCCTCCCCACGCGGCGACGATCTCAGGACCGACCTGGCTAGACCAGCCAATCATCACCGGTGAAAACGCGTAGAGCCCTAGCGCAATGTAGCCACCGAGATTTCCGTAGAGTCGCCGCGCGACGTACCACAGTGACGCGCCCAACAAAAAACCTGCGAGCAGAAAAGGCAGGCGAATCACAAAGCGGTAATCGCTCAGCTGCACGATCCTGTTTTCTGCACCGCTCAGCCTGGCGGCCAGCCCGGCAATCAGTGGCACCAGCGCAGAACGCTGGTTGGAGCCGGCATTGGCGAACCGCTCCAGCTGAAGTAATCCAGCCTCGATGTAACTGCCCTCCATGGCAGTGATCGGTACGTGCGCCACGAACCATAAGCATTGCAGGACAAAAACCACCAGTAGCAGGAGGGCGACAGTCTGTGGAACACCAACGCGCGAGCGGAGCCAGGCGAAGGGCATCTGTTTTGTTGTAACACGCCGGGGCGGGAAGATGCGAAGGGGGTGACCATTCCGCTTCATGATCTAATAGTGCCACCCCCTCTTCGACGAAGCTCGACCTGAGCGGTGGTGAACCCTGTGCGATCTTCCATCAAAATCGACACCGAGAAAACTTTGATGGAAGGGCCTGCTAAGAAAACGGCTTCCAAGGCAACTCTGAAGCTGCGTCTGCTGAAGAAGCTGAAGTGCACACTGAAGTACGAAAAACTGGCGTGGAGCGCAGGCGCCAAGGTGGTTGCGGGGGTCGATGAGGTCGGGCGCGGCTCGCTTTTCGGGCCAGTGGTAGCCGCGGCGGTGATCCTCGATCCCAAGTACCGGATACGCGGGCTACGCGATTCCAAGCTGCTCGACCGTGACACGCGCGAGAAACTCGCACCGCGCATTCGTACCTACTCTCTCGCGTGGGCGATTGCAGCGGTGGATGTCACTACGATCGATCAGATCAACATCTATTGGGCTTCGAAGCGCGCAATGGAGGAAGCTGTGGGCAAGCTGACCGTGCAGCCTGACCATCTGTTGATTGATGCCCTTTACCTCGACTTCGATTGCCCGCAAACGTCGATCATCCACGGAGACGCACTCTCGGCGTCGATCGCGGCGGCATCCATCATCGCTAAAGTCGAGCGGGACGCGATGATAAGTGCCTGGGACCCCATCTTCCCGGAGTACAAGCTGGCCTCGAACAAAGGCTACAGTACACCGCACCACCTGAAGATGCTGCGTGAGAAAGGACCGACACCGCTACATCGTCTGTCGTTCGCTCCGGTGTGGACATCGTCGACGCCGCAGGAGGTGCTGGAATTTATGCTCGCGGAAACAGGGGCCGACAGCGAGTCGCGAACCACTGTTCGTTAGCTGACACTGGTGGAGCAAAAACGCAGCTCCGCTTCTCGAGCAAAGGCAGGGGCTCAAACGTACATTTTGTGAAGGTTGCCAGGAGCCAGAGGCCGGGCTGTGGCCAACTGCGTGCGCCTCGCATCCTTCTGTCTCTCCGGCATCTACATTCCTGGCATTTTCATGCCCGCGAGGCGGCGGGCAAAGCTGGGCTTACCCATGCTCCTGAACATCTTGCGCATTTGGGAGTATTGCCGCAGCAACTGATTCACTTCCTGCACGCTGGTGCCAGAGCCACGGGCAATGCGCTTGCGGCGGCTGCCATTGATGACTTCATGGTGGTCTCGCTCGTAGGGCGTCATGGAGTTGATGATG
>CAZDYZ010000844.1:0-3266 GCA_964509525.1 uncultured Acidobacteriaceae bacterium | reverse complement strand
GTTGACAACCACGACGATGCCCGGTCAAGCGATAGTTCAGTCGCTAATCACCTTTACAGCGAGCGCAGTAGTCAATATTACCGACGCGCAATTCCACTGGGAAGCCCGCTGGTGGGCGTCCCCGGACTGCCGGAGTTCGCGCCAGCTGTACCGGGACCGATTCGCCCTGGATCGCCCGCTGCATCGGACTCTGCTTCGGCCGTAGTGGAAGGGTGGAAAGATGCCGCTGCACAACCACTCCGGCACACTGGCACCATGCGACCCCCGCGCTGGAGGAGGTAAGTTTCACCACGCCAGATGACTTGGCGGCCGCAATAGCTCGCCATCCACAGAGCGAATCCCATAAGGTCGCGCAACGGATAAAGCCAGCAAGAACGGAGAGACTCCCGGTCCTGAACCACGTTCCAGCCCGATGCCATTGCCATCACGACGCGGTTCAGATACGCTGCCGCGAGCATCCCCAATCCCAGCAAGGTATCATGCAAGTGAAATCCTGCGACCAGTCCTAACAGGCCGAAAGGCATGGCGAAGGTCAAGAGGGTACTGGCGTGTCCTGCCGGGCGGGAAAATCTTGTGCTCTTCATCCAGCGCAACTGGTGGATCACCGAATCCCGCAGCGTGCGATTGATCACAGTGTGCTCGATGACGTGTTGCGACAGGACCACCATGAGGCCCAATCGGTACACCTGCTCGCCCAGCACGAAGTCGTCGGCACAATAGTCTGCAAGTGCGCCGAATCCCCCGATGCTTGCCAGCACATCCCGGCGCAGGGCCATGGTAGGTCCCAAAGCGAACTTCATCCCGCCGAGCAAGTCTGCCACGAGTACACCAGAAGTCATCTCCACGCTCATGCCTAGCGCCTCAAGCCTTGGCCAAAGTCCGTTGCTTGGCACTCCACGGTAGAGGCAAGTGACCAATCCGACTTCTTTCCGGAGCAACGGGGGGACAACTTCGCGTAGGTAATTTGGCGTGACCCGTACGTCACTGTCACAGATAACCAGGTATTCGTGCCTGGCGACGGCATACATGCTTCGCAGTGAGCAGACTTTGGCGTTTGGCCGGTCGGGCTCGCCGGTGAGGACAACCCTCACCGGTACCGAAGGGTACTTCTGGCACAGGCGGCGAACGAGGTCCAAGGAAGGGTCGCTGAGGTACCGGGCGCCGAAGATGATCTCGAACTCGGGGTACTGTTGCTGGAAGAAGCTTTCGAGATTTGCTTCCAGGCTAGGCTCGAGCCCGCACAGCGGTTTGAGAACTGTGGCCGCAGGAAGACTCTCAACCCTTGGAGGCTTACGGCGGCAAACGAAACGGACCCCCGCAATCAGAGCAAGGCAAAGGAAGCCCGTGCAGGTCATAAGTCCTGCTGCTGCAATATACAGACATAGTTGGGCAAGCTGCATTACTAGACTCAGCTGCATCCAGCTCTGCCCCACAGTAGCTGATCGTGGTGCCATGCAGGTGCACAGCTGGCAGCGCGAATTCTGTAGTCACGGCACCCGCCTCTCCCACTCCGATTGTAATACCTGCACGGTTGGCGCATTTCGCAAGCTGCATTTATTCTGGGTGGTCCTCAAGTCTCACCGTGAATCTCCCGTCATGCCCGAATCCCGACGGCTTAGAGTATGGAAAATCCGCCTGCTGATGTTCCTGGCCGTGATCGGTCCGGGGTTTATCACCGCGAACGTCGACAACGATGCCGGGGGCATCTACACCTATTCCGCCGCAGGAGCGCAGTTTGGATATCTACTCCTCTGGGTCATGATTCCCATGACCATCGCGCTAGTCGTAGTGCAAGAGATGTCGGCGCGCATGGGAGCGGTTACCGGTAAGGGACTTAGCGATCTTATCCGCGAGGAATATGGCCTCCGCATCACGTTTTTCATGATGCTGGGGCTGGTCATCACCAACTTCGGCAACGTAGTAGCGGAATTCGCCGGAGTGGCGAGCAGCCTCGAACTGTTCCATATTTCGCGCTCTGTCAGTGTGCCCGTCGCGGCCGTTGTGGTGTGGCTTCTGGTGGTAAAGGGTACGTACAAGAGCGTGGAGAAGGTTTTCCTGGCGGCGTCATTTTTCTATTTCGCCTACATCATCGCCGGCGTGCTCGCGGGACCAAGCTGGAAGGAGGCGTTCGTTGCCACCTTCAAGCCGCCGCATGTCGGAGACTTTCACGACTCATCCTACATTTACATGGTCATCGGCGTCGTAGGAACAACTATAGCCCCGTGGATGCAGTTCTATTTGCAGTCATCGATCGTGGAAAAGGGAATCACTCCTCGCCAGTACCGGGCCTCGCGTTGGGATGTGATCGTGGGCTGTCTGTTCACGGACATCGTCGCTTGGTTCATCGTGGTTGCTTGCGCAGCGACGCTCTACGTGCATGGTGTCCGGCAGATCCGTGACGGTGCCGATGCGGCGCAGGCGCTGCGTCCGTTGGCCGGAGAGTACGCCTATATCCTTTTCGCTGCCGGGTTGTTCAACGCCTCCCTGTTCGCGGCCTCCATCCTGCCTATCTCGACTGCCTACACGGTCTGCGAGGGCCTTGGCTTCGAATCTGGTGTGGGACAGAAATTCAGCCAGGCCAAGGTTTTCTATTGGCTGTACACCCTGCTGCTGGTCGCCGGGGCAGGAGTAATTCTGTTACCCAACATTCCGTTGGTGAAAATCAGCATCCTGTCCCAGGTAGTCAACGGGATTGTGTTGCCGTTCGTGCTCATCTTCATGCTGCTGCTGATCAACAAAAGCGAGTTGATGGGCAAGTACGTCAATGGCACGTGGTATAACGTGGTGGCATGGGCCACGACGGTCATCATGATCGGGTTGACGATTGCATGGCTTGTCACCGGCAGGGCTGGCAGCTAAAGCAACTCGCGGTTAGCGAGCTGTTGTACCAGCTTCCGATCGGCATCCAGGAAATCGAGCTGGGGTAATTCGCTCCGGTTTACCCAGCGGATCTCGCGAAAAATGCGGTTCTGCATCTCGCCTTCGTATTGCTGGACCAGGTAGAAATGGAGCTCTACCGTGTTGCCGTTTACGTAGTGGTGCTGGAGTTGCGCCACCTTACGATCGATGTGCGCGCGAATTCCGAGTTCCTCGTCGAGTTCGCGCTGCAATGCTGACGGAGGGTCTTCTCCTGGTTCGATCTTTCCCCCGGGAAACTCCCATTTCAGGGGCAGGGACTGGTACTCTGTCCGCCGGCAGCACAGGATGTCCTCTCCCCGGACGATAAGCGCAGCGGCCACCTGCTTGCCATAATGCAGCTTTGTCGG
>CAZDYZ010000843.1:0-2272 GCA_964509525.1 uncultured Acidobacteriaceae bacterium | reverse complement strand
GAGGAGGCTGCGGTGCTTCCGGTGCTGGCGGCGCCGTCTGCTGTGCCATCTGCTGTCCCCCGGCGGCGGCCCCCTGTTGCTGCTCCGGTGCCATCTGCCCGCCCGCCTGGGGATTAGTTGTGCCGGGCTGGTTCGCTGGTGCCTGACTCGATGTGGCAGTCGTTGCCGGCGGATTCTGACTCTGTTCTTTCTTGCTGCAAGCCGCGAAACTGAGAGCGAGAATGGCACTGAGGATGAAAGCTGGAACTCGACAACGCATAACGTACTATCCTTTCGTTCGTGACGCCGGATGAAAATGCCCGCCACCGTCTGTTGCAGCAAGTAACGGACCTTGAGTGCCCAACCCGGGGGCCCGTCAGGACTTTAAAGCACGAATGCGCTACGGACAAGCCGGCTGCGGCATCGGGAGACCAAGAGATTGTAGCGCGTTTCCTCCGTCTCCGATCGTTGGTCCGTCTCAGTTTGACTCTTGGGAAGTAACCTGTTCTGGATGCTGGGATGACACCTCCTGGCGCAGCGCGAAATAGCCGAGAGCGCCAGAAATCACAGAGGCCGCCAGCACCGCTGTCTTAGCCCCCGTCAGATGCAGGTCGGTCTCGAAGGCCAGCGAACTGATAAAAATCGAGACGGTGAAGCCGATTCCCGCCAGCATCCCGACGGCACTGATCTGCCTCCAGCTCAACGCACTGGGAAGCTGCGCCAGGCGCCACTGTACCGCCAGCTTAGAGAATCCCCAAACCCCAACCGGTTTTCCGACCACCAATCCAATCACGATGCCCCAGGCGATGTGGCTGGTCAGCAGTTCGCGACCGATTCCTCTTGAGAAAGTAACGCCCGCATTGGCCAGAGCGAACAGCGGTAGCACCAGGAACGATACCCAATCGTTCAGCTGGCGGGTTAGGCGTTCCGATGTCGATTCTGTGCTTTGCACCAAGGCTTCAAATGAACCGAGCAGATTCTTGGCCGTTTTCTCGTCGCCGCTGGCAAGAGCCTTGCGGAACCGCACCACGATGCCGGAACCGACTTCCTGAAATTCCTTCAGGGAAAAAGACGGCGTGGTCGGAATCATGAACCCGAGGATCACGCCCGCAATCGTGGCATGAATCCCCGATTGCAGAATTGCCACCCAGAAGGCTACCGCCAGAACGAAATACAGGATGGGCTGAGAAATCCCTAATCGCTGGAGCACAAAAATCAAGACCAATAGAAAAAGCCCTGTAATCAGGGCCCCCACATCGAGCGATCCGCTGTAGAAGATGGCAATGACCGCGATCGCGCCGATATCGTCGGCAATAGCCAGCGACAACAGAAAAACCTTAAGCTCCGACGGCACTCCTTTGATGATCCCCAACACCCCCAGTGAAAATGCGATGTCGGTCGCCATCGGAATACCCCAACCGTGCTGACCATCCCGGCTGTGGTTCAACACCGCATAGAACAGCGCCGGCACAGTCATCCCTCCCACGGCGGCAAAGATTGGAAGGGCAGCCCGCCGCATGTCGGCGAGTTCGCCATGCACAATTTCGTGCTTGATCTCCATGCCTACGAGGAAGAAAAAGATCGCCATCAGGGCGTCGTTGATCCATGCGTGTACCGGCAACCTAAGCTGCGAAAGCGATAGCTCCATTTCCCAGACATGGTGATACGACTCCTGCCAGGGTGAGTTTGCCCACACCAGCGCGATGATTGCGGCGGCCAGCAGGAAAACGCTGCTGATGCCTTGAATATGGATAAATTGCTGGATGGGCATGACCAGGGCGCGTGTCACCAGCGACTCGCGCCGCTTGACCTGCAATGCTCCAAAGGTACGGGGTGGAATTGCCATGCTTGTGTTGGCGAGCGCCAGCCTGGCTTGCGCACGCTGCCGCCTAATTCAATCTGCAAATCTGTTCCACGTCAACTGGCGAAAAGCCCAGGAATTGTGAATTGTCTGTAATGTAGCCAGTGAAGTTGGGCTATGCTGATGAGCAAATGAATGCAATCGTACGCAATGTGCTTCTGGTATTTGCAGCTTTGCTCCCCATCGTTAATCCCTTCGGTATGGCGCCCATCTTCGCCGAAATGGCGCTAGGCTATTCCACCAGGATTCGTCGCACCGTCGCCATGCGAGTTGCGGTGAATGGCGGTGTCCTGCTGGTTGTTTCGCTGTTCATCGGCTCCTATATCCTGCAGTTCTTCGGGGTGAGCCTGGCCGCCGTGCAACTGGGGGGCGGTCTGGTGGTGACCGTAGCCGGCTGGCGCATCCTGAATCGCCAGGATGACGTGACAGACC
>CAZDYZ010000842.1:0-2103 GCA_964509525.1 uncultured Acidobacteriaceae bacterium | reverse complement strand
GCCAGGCAAGCTGCCAGCGGAAGACGTAGGACAGGCCCACGCCCACAAACCCCATGAACAAACCCAAAAACAGGTACTGCTTGCCGATGACCTTATGATCGACAGAGAAAATATACTGTCGCCAAAAGCCCATCTGTTCGGACGCATGCGCGGGCGCCACCGCTTGCGTCTCAGCCATGGCTCTATCCCTCCCTGTGGTCCGACACGGCCGCGCTTGACGCACTCTTGCCCGCCGCACCGCCGGACTTGGGCCAGTGCTGACTGACCCATTTCTGATAGTCTTCAGGCGTCAGCACGCGCAGGATTCCCTTCATGGCGAAATGCGAGATCCCACAAAGCTGGGAGCATCCAATCTCGTATTTCCCCGGACGCGTCGCCTCGAACCATGCGGGAATTTCCCGGCCGGGGACGGCGTCCTGTCGAAGGCGCAACTGCGGCACATAGAAGCTGTGTATTACGTCCTTGGAACTGATAATCAGGCCGATCACCCGGCCTGCGGGAACTGTTAAAGTGGTCGTCTGAACCAGGTCGTCAGCCGTACCGAAACGGCCGTCAGGGCCGGGATAGGTGAACTCCCATCCAAACTGTAGCGCCGCAAGCTTCACCGTCAGCGCCGCGGGGGGTCTCTCCATCTTGACTCTCTCCCAGACCGGCTTGGCCTTTACGTCGATCGCTACGTCGAGGCAAATGACGACGATTACGGGAACCAGCACCCAGGCAAGCTCGCGCAGCGATTCACCCTGTATATAGGACGCCCGCCCTCCCGACCTGCGCCGATACAAAATCACGAACACCAAGAGCGTTACTTCGGCAAGAATGAAGAATGTGCCGACGATGTAAAAGATCATCCTTAGCATCGAGTCGATGCTTGGACCGAAGGTCGATATGTCTTGTGGGAGCCATCCGAGAATCATCGCACTGTCACCCCGCACAACGCTGCAGTGAACGATCCTGTGGAACACAGCCGGGAACCGAATCTATCCCGAGTTCGAAAAATGTCAAGCGTTTGAGAGATCGAAAAATTGTAAAGCAAGAAAATTTTTTAGCCCTGAGGGTAGATTTTTTCGTCAAGGACATTCGCCTCGAGCGCCCCATCGGCCCAATTGGGGAATAGCCAGTGGTATCGAAAAGATAAACTTCCAGAGCTTTGTATCCATTCGCTACACTTGGTCGGGGAGCCGCAAGTGCCGATATATAATTGGTCAGGACTTATAGATGAATTTACAGCTCAAGTGTCCGATTTGCAGAAAATACATACCTATCTCACGTTTTTTCATTTAAAAAATAGCGGTCCGACAGCGCCTGTTGTTAAGCCGGAGCATATCCTGAAGCCGCTAGTATCACGTAACAGAAATAAGTTGTGTATTTTGGATGCTGCGTTTGATTTGAGCGCCAGTCTTGGTCCAGACGAAGGGCAGGCGTCCTGGTTCCAGTAAGCAAGGAATACAGTGCAATCCGTGCGCTGCGTCTCGATTCCATTAGCGCGTTCGCACCTGGGCGCACGGCGAACGTCGCCGATGGCCTTCACGCCGGGCAGATCAGCGCAGACGCACCGGGATGATCTCGGCGGAAAGCTGCACCGTGTCGCCGAGCCCGTAGTAGTAATGGGCGGGTTGAGACACATGGCGCAGCAGCGCGAACAGCCGCAGCCGGAAACGCCTGATGAGGCTCATCGCCTTGGCGGGCAGGAGGTTTTCCACCGAGACGTGCACTATCCACTTGTGCACGTCGGTGGGCAGATCGATCTCGCGATGGCTCGCCAGTTCCTCCAACACGCGCTCGACGTTGGGATCTTCCATGAAGCCGAAGCTCAGCGTCACGCTGACGATGCTGCCCTTGTGGGCATCGCGCTGGAAAACCGTCACCAGGTAGCGGTCGTCGTGAACGTAGGGCACCTTGCGATGAATCACTTCGACGAAAATCAGGTTGCGGGGCAGGACCCCGTAACGATCCCACAGCAGTTGCAGCAGCGCCGGCGTGCGGTCGTGCTCGGAGCGCAGCGGCTTGGGCACCATCAACAGGGCGTTGCGCTCCATGAACACCTGGGAGCGTCGATGGATGCGGACCAGTTCCGCCATCGTCATAGTGTGTTTGGCCGAGTAA
>CAZDYZ010000841.1:0-1557 GCA_964509525.1 uncultured Acidobacteriaceae bacterium | reverse complement strand
CGTCCGCACCGGCACGACCATCACCTTGCTGGCCGCCTTGACCGATCCCAGCAGCAGCGATACCACCGTCGCCACCAAAACGACCGCCTCGACGTACACCCGCCGCCCCAGAAACCTCAGCGACGGCGGCAGCGTCCGGCGCCGACACCCTTGTCGGCCGCAGCACAACGAGTACCGAAGCACAAATGCCTCTGCGGCCTCGGCCATCTTCGCTCCCCGTGGCTTACGGCGATAATTGCTTTGGTGCAGCGGCCCCGCGCAAAATCGGCATCCTAGCCTTGCCACCCACCGAGCAATCCGGCGGTCCATGTCAAAAAGCCATGCGAATAGTTCCCTTCCCAGCCTCAGATCGTGCAGCATTGGACCTCCTTCGTTCTCGCAATTCGAAGGACGCCCCCTCGGAGACTTTACGCAAGTTTTCTGAGGGGGTCTTTCCCTTTCCCCTCAATTATCTTGGTCAGAACCTAGCCAAACCCCCTCCATCTACGTGGGGACTGTCAATCCGCTCTGGGAGCGAGCGCCGGCGCAAGACAAGTGCGGCACTTCAACGGCCACAAAAGCGTGATCCATTGGCGGCCAATTCAGAGATCCAATCTTGGTTCACTTGGCCCCGCAGTTGGGGCCAAATTGTGATCCACTGGCAGTGGGTCAATTAGGGGTCAGTTCGTCTTGGACGGCACGGTAGTGGCGAAGCAGGTCGAGTAGGGCACAGCTGGAAACGACGAGGATGTCTTCGAGGATGTCGTCGGTGTTTTTGCGGTGGTCATACGGTAGAGGCGGCTCATCCTCGTCATCGTTGTCGAGTGCGGGGTGGGCTTGATGCAGGGCCCTGATTGCCGCCTGCAATGCGACGTCCAGGACGACCAGAGCGGGATGGTGCGGCTGAGCGACGTGGGCAAAGGGCAGAACGACTTCGAGGGGATTCACGGTGCCGGTTCCACAGTGGGCGGGTCGTCTTTGACGGGTTTGGTTCCGAGGCGTTTGGCCAGGGCGGCTCCCGCCCGCTGTCGGTAACTGGGACCAGCGATGTCGATGCGAATGGCCTGCATCGCAAGTCGGTCGAGAATGGCGGCCGCCACCGTGGCATCACCGAGATAGCGCCCCCAATGGCTCAGCGGGATGTTGGAGGTGACGGCGGTGCTGGCGTGGCCGTGACGACGGTCGATGAGATTGTACAGGGTGTGAGCGGCGGTGGGCTCGTCCGAGCGTTTTCGGATCTGACCGAGCCCGACATCGTCGATGATGAGCAGGTCGGGACGAGCCCAAGCTTTGAGCCGCTCGGGGTAGGTTTGGTCAGCGAGGCCGGCATGCAAGTCATCGAGTAAATCGACACAGCGTGCATAGCGCACGGTGACTTGGTGCTCACAAGCACGTAGGCCCAGGGCCTTGAGCAGGTGGCTCTTGCCGGTGCCGCTGTTGCCGGTGATGATGAGGTCGTCGCGGCGGGGCACGAAGTCAAGCCGTCCCAGTTCCATGAAGAAGGCCTTGTCGATGCTGGGTTGGAAATCCCAGTCAAAGGCTTCTAGCGTCTTGCGTTCTTTCATGCCGCTGCGCTGG
>CAZDYZ010000840.1:0-4371 GCA_964509525.1 uncultured Acidobacteriaceae bacterium | reverse complement strand
GCAGGAGGAGGCCGAGATCGAAAGCTTCGAGCGAGAAAATACCGAGTACATTGCCCGAAGTCTCAAGCTGGTCCGCCTGATGGGCATGCTCTGGCCAACACTAGAAACTTTGCTTGGTCTGGCGGTTGTTATCGTGCTCTGGGTGGGCGGGCGCGAAGTCCTGCTGCATCGCATCAGCGTCGGCAGCTTCGTGGCCTTCAACACTTACATGGTGCAGCTGACCTGGCCGGTCATTTCGCTGGGATGGGTTATCAACATCTTCCAGCGTGGCACCGCATCGATGGGACGCATCCAAAACGTTCTGGCCGTGCAGCCGGAAATTGCCGACACCGGCGTTCCTGCCGCCGGAGTTCCCACCGAGTTTCGTGGCGAGATTGAGTTCCGCGATCTCAACTTCCATTACGGCCCCACGCTGATCGCGGCCGAGTCCGGAATGGGACACGTCCCCGGCGATGAGAATGTACTGAAGAACGTTAACCTACGCGTACCCGCCGGAACCAGCCTCGCCATCGTCGGCCCTACCGGCTCCGGAAAGTCCACGCTGGTGTCTCTTATCCCGCGCATCTATGACGCCGCACCCGGCTCGGTGCTCATCGACGGCCGGCCCATTCGCGAGTTTCCGCTGGAATTGCTACGTCGCAACATCGGCTTTGTTCCGCAGGAGACATTTCTGTTCAGCGACACAGTGCGCGAGAATATCGCCTTCGGGGCGGACAATGCAACCGATGCAGATGTGCGCCGCGCCGCCGAGGCAGCCAGCATCGCGGCTGAGATCGAAGGCTTTCCTGACGGCTACAACACCTTGGTCGGTGAGCGCGGACTGACGCTTTCCGGTGGCCAGAAGCAGCGCACAGCGATCGCACGCGCTCTGATCCGCAACCCGCGAATTCTGGTGCTTGACGATGCGCTTGCCAGCGTGGACACACAGACTGAAGACCGCATTCTCAACCACCTTCGCGAGATCATGAGGGGCCGCACGACCATCTTTATCTCGCATCGCGTCTCCACTGTGCGCAACGCTGACCGTATTGTCGTGCTGCACAACGGATTCATCGTTGAGTACGGCACCCACAGCGAGCTCATCGAACGCAACGGCTATTACACCGAGCTTTACAACAAACAGCTGCTAGAGGAAGAGCTGGAAACGGTGTGACTTAAGCTCAGATTGATAGAAAAACGGGGTGTGTTGGGGAGGGCATTGGCCCAATCTGGGGCCCGTTGCCGAAAACTCACGTGTGTCGAAAGGCAAGTCGTGGGGCCTGACGACTGACAACCACTCAAGCTGCGGTTGCGGCCTCTTCCTGCCCCATTTCGACAGGCGCCCTCCGCCGTTGCGACTCGCGATAGCGTTTGGGAGTGATGCCGACAAATTGGCGAAAGACGCTGGTAAAGTGGCTCTGGGTTTCGAATCCCACCTGCGCGGCCACATTAGCTAGCGTCGTCTGGCCTTCGCGCAGCAGTTCCTGCGCACGCTCCACGCGCTGCCGCATGACGTATTGATGCGGCGTCGTGCCGGTGCTGGTCTTGAACAACTTGGAGAAGTAGTACTGGCTAAGGGCTGCGGTTTTTGCCAGCTTGGCAACTGATACGTCTTTCGCCAGATTTTCCCGGACGTGAGTAAACACGCGCTGTAAGAGCCAGGGCGGCAATCCTCCGACTGCCTCTACGATTGCGAGGCTCGCACTGAGATACGCGTCAACCACCTCGTGAACGCGCTCCTCCTGCAAGGCATGCAGCGCGAGCACTAGCACATTCATGCCTTCAACGTTCGCTCCCAGCCGCGCCGACTGCGGGTCAGTGCACAGGGCGGCGCGAATGCCTGGAACGCGATTAGCTGCCAGCGATGCCCCCACCGCGCGACTTGTGATGATGATGCCCCGCTCGGCATCACGGCGGAGCACGCTAAGTGCCACCTGCTCGGAATAATCCTGACGCTCGCGTGAGGCAATCGAAGGAGCGGGATCTAGGATGTCGTGCCCAGCCGCACTCAGTTTCGCGGCGAGACGCAATTTGGCTTCCTGGCCGGCCTGATCAGACGCGATTGCTATGTGCACTGTCCTTTGTCCTCCACTAGTGAAAATGGGGTTGACCTTCGGCTCGCCTCAGTCCATAAGACTCCCGAGAACCCCTGTTTTTGAGATGGTGCAGACGCACAAAGAGCCTTTCCTATGCCCTATTCAGCGACGAACCTCCAGTAGTTCCACAGAGATGCCCCTTTTGTAGTCATAAATGAGTAAAGTCGCTGTAAACATGGCGTAATAATGAGGCGAGGAGCGCCAACTCGCGATACACTTCCCCGTCTGGCCCCTTTTCGCTGTTCGCGGCCCGAGGAACCGCAACCGTTATGACCTTTAAGAACCCTGCCCCTGGCGGACCGGGCATTCCGCCTCGCTGGACACGAGGCTCTAAGGACGCGGTTGGAACTGCTTACTCCACTTCCAGCCGACTTTGGTACACGCTCGCCAATGGGGTAGTCACCGAATGCTACTATCCCACTATTGATTCCCCCCAGGTCCGCGACCTGCAATATCTGGTGAGTGATGGAGAGTCTTTCTTCCACGATGAGCGCCGCAACATGCGGTCTGAAATCACCGGCCTCGGTAGCGCCGGGTTGGGATTCAAGGTCACCAATTACGATCGTGAAGGGCGTTACACGATCGAGAAGCAAGTCATTGGCGACCCTCACCTCAGTACCCTCCTGGTTCACACAAAGTTCAGCGTAGCGCCTGAATGGCGGGGCCGGCTGCATCTCTATGTGCTTTGTGCGCCACACCTGCAGATTGGCGGATGGCACAACAATGGCCTGGTGTTACACGGCCAGCGTGGACGAGTGTTGGCCGCTTACCGGGAAGACAAGTACCTGACACTGGCTGCCACTGCGCAATTCCTCCGCTTATCCTGCGGCTATGTTGGAGTTAACGATGGCTGGACCGATCTCTCCCACAACCTGACGATGGACTATGATTATGACGCCGCACTGGATGGCAACATCGCGCTTACGGCGGAGATTGATCTTTCCCACGGCACGGAGTTCACTCTCGCTATTGGCTTCGGCCATACCCTGCACAATTCTGCAGCCACGCTTTTGCAGTCGCTCAGCATTCCTTTCGACACCGCGCTGAAAAACTTCCTCGATCAGTGGCATCGTACCAATCGACGCCTGGCCTTGCTGGACAAGATCAGCCCCCGCGATTCGACTCTTTTTGCCCACAGCATCAATCTTTTGCTCGGCCATGAAGACAAAGTCTATCCCGGCGCAATGATCGCCAGCATGAGCATCCCCTGGGGCGAGGACAAGGGTGATGATGATCTGGGAGGCTATCATCTGGTGTGGACTCGTGATCTGGTGAACAGCGTCTCCGCGCTGCTTGCTGCGGGCGACACGGCCACGCCGTTACGTGCGCTCATCTACCTGATGGTTACACAACGGGACGATGGTGGTTTTTATCAGAACTTCTGGATCGATGGCGATCCTTATTGGACGGGCGTTCAGCTCGACGAAGTTTCTTTCCCCATCCTCCTGGCCTGGAAGCTGTGGAAAGCCAATGCGCTCGGGAACTTTGATCCGTACAACATGGTAGTGAGGGCATGCGGATATTTGATCCGTAAAGGCCCAGCAACGCCCCAGGAGCGCTGGGAGGAATGCGGGGGTTACTCCCCCTCCACCCTGGCCGTAAACATCGCGGCGCTGATCTGCGCGGCCGAGTTCCTGGAGGCCCACGACGACAAGGTCTCGGCCGAATTCGTACGCGGCTACGCCGACTTCCTGGAATCTCACGTCGAAAAATGGACGGTCACCAAAAGCGGAACATTGGTGCCGGGCATCACGCGGCATTACATCCGCATCAATCCCACCGTGGGTCGCGAGGGGGCGCCGGGCGACGAGGACCCTGACAGTGGCGAGCTGATACTTGCCAACCAGCGACCCGGTGACCGCGCCAAGTATCTGGCGAAAGAAATCGTGGATGCAGGATTCTTGGAATTAGTGCGCTTCGGGGTGCGCAGGCCGGGCGATCCGCTCATCGAGGTTTCGTTGAAGGTTGTGGATGCCGTGCTGAAGGTGGACACTCCAAAAGGGCCCTGCTGGAAGCGCTACAATCATGATGCTTACGGCCAGCGTGACGACGGAGGCCCTTTCTTGAGCTGGGGTGTAGGGCGGCCGTGGCCCTTGCTGACGGGTGAACGCGCTACTTACGAGCTGGCTGCGGGCCGCGATATTGATGTTTACCTGAGCGCCATCGAGAACTTCACGACAGGTGTGGGGCTGATTCCCGAGCAGATATGGGACGGGCCGGATTTGCCAAACAAGCATTTGTGCTGCGGCGGACCCACTGGTGCCGCGAATCCGCTGATGTGGGCACATTCCGAATA
>CAZDYZ010000839.1:0-5625 GCA_964509525.1 uncultured Acidobacteriaceae bacterium | reverse complement strand
CGCAAAGCGTTGCCGTCCAGGCAAGGGTTTCTTGCACTAAGCAGCAAGCGGCGTTAGTTTCGATGAACCACAGTCGCGAAGTAATGCCCATCTCGTCGGCAGATCTCGCGGATCGGCAGAATAGTTGAGTTCCCTCGACTCCGTGGTCTGCGTCACGCTTATAAATGCGATGGAGCGTAGAGAGATCTCTGCCGTATGCAATTTTGGCGAAAGACAGGGCTCTGGTGGCATGGATGAAATAGTTTGTGTTGGGCGACCCTCGGTTGGTTCAGTAAGCTTCGCATCAGCACCTCCCAGAGATAACCAGCAAGGATGCTGAGCTTGTAGCACAACCTCACGGTCCGGTAGCAGTGCGCATTGCAGCACCGCCTTCAGATCCAGCAAGGCCTCACGACTGACAGTAGGCATTGCCGCCAGCTGCATTCGGCAACAGATCGCCGGATCGAACATCCATTGCGGGATCTCCAAGAGTCGAGCTTCGAGGCTCTCTTCGACGCTACAGCAGAACAAAGCACGCCCATTCCGGGTAAAGGAACGGTGGGTCGTCACCACGCGGTTGTGCCAAGGATGCCAAGGGTAACGGACTTCTCGCGACTCAGTACTATGGGTGTTGTGTTGTCGACTTGTACCACGAGGATAGGACTCATCTCGCGCTCGAGAAGGATACTCCTGCCGGTAGAGTTGCAGCATCACCGCTTCCGAGCCACAATGTTATCTCTTTACCGCGACTCGGTGGCCTTCTCACCGCTGCGTAGTCGCGGCCTAGCTCACCCGTCGACAGTTGGCTCCGCGAGGAAGGCCTCTACGAGGAAGTCAGCGCGAACGCCATCAAGCGGGTCGTTGCCCGCCAAGTTGAGGCAGCGATGCACAAGAAACGTCTCGAAATGGCCCGGCGGATGCACACCAGCCGTGCCGCTCTTGACAGGCTGCTTGATCCTGAAAATAATGCCGTGACCCTAATCACTCTTCAGAAAGCCGCCACCGTTGTCGGCCGACAACTTCGTCTGGAACTGGTTTAGAGTTGCATCTTACCTCCGGCTTTTTTGTGCGCCCTGCCTTCCTCTGTTGCAAAAAGGTAGAACCTGAAAGTGGCGGGGCTAATTTTTGCGGCTCACCATGTGATCCACATCTCGGAAGACAAAGCCACCAGCGACTTCGCTTCCGTACTGGCCCGGGGTCCGTCTGGGCAGATTGCTATCCAACCCTCTTCCTGAGCGGCTCAAGGGGCTTTGAGCTTGGAAACCCATCGGGCAATATCGGGCAATGCGCCATGGCAACCGTGGCAATCTTGGCATTCGTGGCAATATGAAATCTGTAACTTGCAGATACCATTGCCCCAGCAGAGGTTCGAATCCCACCACCCACCCAAATTCCCCTCCCATCATCCTTGTTTTCAGCAACTTACGCATCTCAGCCCCGACGTTGGGCACAATAAGGGCACAAAAATTCTGGGGTGACCCCCTCCGTTGAGACAACCTGAAATTGGCACACTTGCCATTTAGCGTTTTCTCCAAGGAGGAAAACACTGGCCGTTCCCGGCGGAGCGGCCTGACCTATGCCAAGGTACGGGAGCATGTTGAGAAAGACATTTCATGGATGGTCGTGAATCTTGGACATGGGAAGTTCTATAAGCATGCGGCTCGATCCGACGTCGGCGCCCAAAAATCCTCTTCCATGTCCTCCTGAGTAGCCGCCAGGCCATTGCTGTAGTGGACGACGACCGTGGCACGGCGGCGATGATCGCTTTGCCGGAGTGATTCTGGACCACCAGGTCGCCGACGTATCCTTCGTCGATGTTGTCCAGGCCGACCTGTTCCAGCAGCGTCACCGTCCCGCTATATGAGAAGGGGCAACCGGCAGGGGAACAATCGTCAAATGGAACGGTCACCGTGGCGAGGGCGGCGAGCGAGAGGCTGAGGAAACAGCCCACGGCAGCCAGGAATTTCATGTCGTCCGCCTTGGTTTCTCAGCAGGGGCCGCATTGAGGGCACAACTCGAGCATGAATGCTCCTTCGATAAATGTTGATAACCACATCATGGTTCGAGGAACGACCAAGAAGTGCTTCAATCCTGGACTGGAAACGGACGGGGAGTCACCGCTAAACTCTACCTAATCTTTCGTGTTTTGCCCTAGTCACGGCACTTCCCAACGATCAGCGTCATGTCATCCGCCTGCTGATCTGGGCTGAACCTGTCCACCTGGCGGAGAATACCATCCAGTATTTCTTCGGCCGAGCGATGCTGGTAATTGCGAATTGCTGCCAGCAGCCGCTCTTCACCGAACTCCTCGCCCTCTCCATCGTCGCGTTCTCCAGCTTCGGAGATGCCATCGGTGTAAATGACCAAAACGTCGCCAGAAGCCAGCTTGCGCTCCACGACGTTGCAGTCCCACTCCTCGAACAGTCCCAGTACCGTTGCGGTTGCATCAAGCCGTTCGACGTCGCCATTAGCCCGCAACAGAATGGGCGGATTATGCCCGCAATTCACATAACGAAGCTGCCGCGTCGCATCGTTGTACACCGCAAAGAACATGGTCGCGTAGTGGCTGCTTTCGGTGTTCTTATAGAACAGGTGGTTCACGGAGCGCAGCAGGCGCGGGATGTCTTCCAGTGCCAGCGCGTATTGGCTGCGAAGGTTGGCCTGTAGATTAGCCATCAGCAGCGCACCAGAGATCCCCTTCCCTGCTATGTCGGCAAGCACCAGACCAAGCCGCCCTGAGCCGAGATCGAGGAAGTCGTAGTAGTCACCGCCCACAGCCCGCGTCTGAACGCACCTGCCGGCGCACTCCAGCGTCTTGAGCGACGGCGCTTGCTGCGGCAGAAGGCGGCTTTGCACCTGCTGCGCTATCTGCATCTCCTGGTGGGCGCGCCGCTCTGCCTCCATGCGCTCGGCCATTTTTTCCGCCAGGGTGATGCTGCGCATGGCAATGCCCGCCTGACTCGCCACCGAAGCCAGAAGGCGCTTGTCGCTAGCTGAATATGGCTCCTCCGACAGTCGCGTGCCGAGCACCATGCCGCCCTGCAATTCGCCCTCGCTGGAGCCGCGAATTGGCACCAGGCATTCGGCTTGCAATCGCTGCATTTGGGGGCCATAGGCGTCCTCGGGGCTCACCTCCAGGGGCTGCACGCGCTCGGCCAGTGCCGCCATCACCTCTGCCTTTGGCGACAACGTCATGGCCTCAGCCGGCGGATTACCCGCATATGCAAAGAACTGTCCGGAGCCGTTTTTCAGGTACACAAACATCGAGCTGGGATGCAGTGCGTCCGAAATCTTCTGCTGCAGGAGCTCCGCGAGATCTTCGCGGTTCGTAACGGTAAGTGTCCTCGCGACCAGGTCCTCCAGAATCTGCTGCGTGTCGTAGGAGCTGCGGAAAAATGCGCGGTCCAGCCGCGTACGCACTCGGCGGTGCACCTGTGTCGCTCCCGAGATCACCAGGACCCCAAAGGTCGCACCAATGGGAATGGCAGCCCTGGAACCACCAGAAAAATAACGCGAGAAGGCTTGCCCAAACCACAATGTGAGGCCAATCGAGAGAGCCAGGATGAGAATGAAAAAGCCACGCTCCACCACAAAGTAACGCGCGCTGCGCTTGAGCAGGACGGGAATGTCCATCACGCGATGCTTGACTACTGCGTAGGCGAACGACAGCGGGAACAGGATCATCAGAAATACGCATACGAAACTGACCCAGAACGGGGAGTGGAAGCCAGTGTAGTTAATGAATGCGTACAGGGCGATGATCGGCGTTACTCCCACCACAGTCCCCCCAAGAATCACCTTGAGTTTTCTGCGATCGGTCACGTCAGGCGCGCGCCAAATGTTCAAGACCAGGGACAGCATGCCCAGTAACAGGGCTCCATAACCTGTGACGTCGTCGGCAACCTGGAGGGCCTTTGCCGGCAGGATGGCAGTAAGGAATGGCAGCGGCTCCGAACCGCCATGCCGAAAGCCTCCATAACCCAGACAGATGTTGCATGCCAGGAACAACCACTTCAGCCAGGGAGCTTTCAGATCAATGGGTGAACGTCTGGGAAAAACCGCAAAGAAGAAGTAAAACAGACCGGTCAATAGGGTGCTGGTGACCGTCCGGTAACACATCAGCGAGGCCGTCAGTGCGGAGGGCGCAGCGGCAAAATCGGAAGGCATCGGCCCGCCCGTGATCCAAGTGGTGAAGACCAGCGCCAGCAGCCATGCGCTGCGGTCCTCAATGCGCAGGAACAGGACGGTGAAACCAACTACGGCGAAGAAGACTGGATAAGAGTCGATGATCTGGCGTCCTACAGCGTAGGCAATAGTCCCCTTGGTATCGCCCGCACCTTCCGCGGGACGAAAGACCGGCGTTACGGTCAGGGGTTGAGCTTGACCTGAACGCTGAATGCTCAGCACCACCTTGTCGCCAGGTTTCGCTTTGAGCCAGGTGTGGAACATCAGGCTGCTCCAGCCAAGCGCCGAATTTGCGCGGACGCCATTGATGCCGGTAATAAAATCGTTTGCCTTCAGTCCGGCACCTTCCGCCGGTGAGGCCCGGTGTACGGTGGTGATCAGCGTTCCGTTGGGCGTGTGCTTTTCGTCAATCCCGATCTCGACTTGCGGCCCTGGCTGGCGGACGTAATACATCCACGCGACGCCGTAGAAAACAGTCAGGGCGGTGAGCAGGACCGCCGCGGCGTACAGTAGCGGCTGGTGGCGTCGAACGGGATCAAGGGTTGGCATCGGTTCTCCCGTTGGCACAACATTACCACGCGGCAAGAAGTGGTTTCAGTAACACAGTGGTATCCTTCTGCCAACGCCAGCAGGCTTGATGCCGAGCGGCTTTAGCAAAGGATTCAGTTGGTTTCGTACCACGTGATCGTCTTGCCACGCACTTCCGTCTTTCCTTTGAAACAGGAATGCATCTTCGCTCTTCCCGGCCATGAAAGCGTGCAAGTGCGCAGTCAGATCGGACGACAGGCCGGGGACCCGTGGCCTCTTCCTTTTGTGCTGCCCACGTGGACTGCTCTCCGGGCACTGCTCCGTATCACGACCACCGAAGCTCGACTCGGAAATCACGCGGCCGCAAGGCGCAAGCCTCGCCTAGACGAATTCCGGTTTCAGCGATGATCCAGAAGAATGTCCTGAAGCGCTCATTCGCTGCGTTGATGATGCTGCGCGCTTCACCCACTGTGAAGTGCCACACCTCTCTCTCGATCCATTCCGGCAGAACCAGGCCGGTGAACCAGTCCCGATCGGTTAGGTTCACACATCAGGGACAATGTTGCCGGGCTGGGAGTCCATGCTGAGCCAACGCTAGCTCGAGCTAGAATGCGTGTTGCGCAAGGATCGTGCCGATGTGGGCTGCTGTCTTTGTTAGACCGGTGGCGACGGGCTGAGATCTACAGGAACGGATTCTCGACCCGTAGGCGACCGAATCTTTGTCCATGTTGAAAATCTTAGCTGTAGAGGACGCTGCACTGCCCTTCAATTGCGGAAGCCACGATCAAGGAGTCATACCAAGGGATCGAGTACGTGGTCGCAAGCTGTAAGGCTCGGCTGTAGAGACCGTGCGAGGAATGCACTGCTAAGAGAGGGTGGAAGGTTGTCGACAGGTACTGCTCCGCGTCCGCGCCCGACATGGGCTCAGCAAAC
>CAZDYZ010000838.1:0-3013 GCA_964509525.1 uncultured Acidobacteriaceae bacterium | reverse complement strand
GGGAAGAGGTGCAGGCGTGATGCCGGGCGGATGTCAACGGCCACCGGGCGAGCGGACAGCAAAGAACCTACGCTGCTGGCATCGGCCGTCACCCGAGAAGGGCCACCTTTCGGCGTATGTCCTGTGTTACAGGTGCCCAATGCGTCCGCGGTGGTTCACCGCGCTCCGCCAAAAGGAGGTGCAAGCTTGAGACGCACGATCCTCCGGCTTGTGATCGCAGTTCGATTGATCCATGCTCTGCTCACCGCGCAGACCGTCGCTTCCACCCAGCCGGCAAGCGCACCCTCGCAAACCGTGACCTCGCCGGGGGCACAATCGGCGCAGCCAGGTCAGGCCCCTGGGCAGTTGCCGAATCCGCTGCCAGAATCTCCGCCGCCGGGGCAGATGAGCGTGCAGCTGCCTACTACCGGTGCTCTGCAGCGCCTCACCGTCCAGGATGCCGAGACTCTGGCGCTGAAGAATAATCCGCAGATCTCCGTCTATCGTCTGCTCACTTTGGCTTCGGGGCAGGTGACGCGGGAACAGAAGTCTGCTTACTACCCGACCGTATACGGAAGTTTGACGGCCGTTGATGCGAACGAGGGTATGCGCCTTGCGGCTGGAAATCTGAACAGCCCGAGACTGCTGACGCGTGCGGCCGGCGGCCTTGCCCTTTCCCAACTTATCAGTGACTTCGGTCGCACCAACAATTTGGTAGCGACGGCGGCGCTGCGCGCCAAGGCGGCGGACATGAACGCTGCGGCCACGGCCGACCAGATCAAGCTGGCTGTGGATGAAGCTTTCTACAACAGTCTCCAGGATCATGCCCTGCTGCAGGTTGCTCAGGAAACCGTGCGGGAACGGCAAATTGTCTCTGATCAGATCACCACCCTGTATCAGAACAAGCTGCGGTCGGAAGTTGACGTAAGCTTTGCTGACGCCAACCTGGCCCAAGCTAGGCTGCTTTTGCTGGACGCGCAGGACAACTACCAGGCGGCTCTCTCAAGTCTTTCTCAGGTTCTTGGTTATCCCTCACAACAGAGGTTCGAGCTGATTGACACCGAGACCGAGTTCAAGCCGCCACCGGACACGGTCAGTCAACTGGAGGAAGAAGCATTCAATGACCGGCCTGAAATCGCTTCGCAAAACTACGAGTATCAGGCCGCCAAGCGCTTTCAGAAAGCAGAGCGGGATTTGCTTTTCCCAAGTATCGAAGCCCTGGCAGTGGTGGGACGCGCGCCCTACGGCAGTACATTCGAGGGGGTCCAGCAGTTTGCGACTTGGTACGGAGCGGTGGGAGTGAATGTCAATATCCCGATATTCAACGGTTTTCTCTATCCGGCACGTTCACGCGAAGCCAGCTTCCGGGCGCAAGCCGCTGATCAGCAGCTTCGCAACTTGAAGGACAGGATAGCCAACGATGTTCGCACTAGTTGGCTAAACGCCATTGCCGCCTTTAACCGTATTGGGGTGACCCAGCAATTCGTGGATGCGGCTAACCTTGCAGTCACGCTGTCGCAGACACGTTACAACCTCGGCTTGAGTTCGATCGTCGAGTTGAGCCAGGCGCAACTGCAGCAGACCGAAGCGCAAATTCGCTACGCGGCTGCGAAATATCAATACCGCATCGCGCAGGCAGTACTGCGCTTCCAAATTGCTGCACCCTGACTCTTTTGGCTGGTCTTACCTGCGCTTGGCTGTGTTTTTGAGAGTATGAGTAGAAAATTGAAACCGCGCGACCGGAGAGACGAGACAGTCATGGCCTTTGGAATTGCAGCCATTGCTGGGATTGCAGCAGCTGCGGTGGCGGAGGACCTTCGTTACTTCGCCGAAGGTTCGCCAGAATCATTCCTGAAGACATGGCGTGCACAGCCGGTGTCCATATTCGTCGGTGTGCTGGTATATGTGGCGGTTTTTTACATGTTGCAGATGCTGAATGCCCGCCAGCACGCTCTGAAATATGCATGTCCTTACGTACCACTGCTGGTATTTTCCGGAGTCAATTTGACTTTACGAGTGAATCCTCTTTGGGTGGCGGTTGTGGCACTGGCGTGCTTCGGTGGCAGCGTTTTACAAATACGTTTCCTGCACGGCGAGAGATCGAGCTCGGCGCGCTTGTAGCGAGTGTTGAGTTATTTGCGTGACGCCTGCGTACATGTCCAGCACGGAGGAAATGGTTGTGATCTGGGTACGGGGTGGAGATCGCGTCCGTTCCTGCCTTTACGTGAGGTGATCGAAGGGGAAAAATGAATCGTTATCCACTTAGAATTGCCGTTTCAGTATTTGCATTTAGTGTTATCGCAGAACTGCTGAGCATCAAGATACTACGCGGCTCGTTGACTGCCTGGCTCGATCACCGTCACCGCCTATTGCTTCTTCTTTCCATGGTTCTCGTCAATCTGTTGAACGCCGCCACCGCGCTGTACTTCAGCGCCCGTGCGGTGGGTGCGGAGATCAAATTGCAGCTCAGTGAAAGAAAGCAAAGAGAAGTTGGGACGTACCTTAATCGTCACCTGCGCGACGCCTTATCGGTGATTCAAGACGCCGCGCTCCTCACCAAGGATGAGAAGACGATCAAAATGTGCGATGAGGCAGTCAGGCGGATTGTGATGGTTCTTGTAAGCTCGGAGTCCGGCTTGCCTGACCCAAGTGAGGTTCTCTTTGCATCGGAACTAGCTTCTGGACGGTCGCGGCAGAAGAGCGCCTAGCTTAGCTAGCAGAACTTCACCCTTCCATGACAAAGTCATCGTCGTTACCTAACTGCGGGAGAATCTGTCTTGGACGAAAAAAGCAACTTCAGTACCGTCTCTGCTGACGAGGCGGTGGGCGTCAAAGAAGTTCAGGACGACATTTGCCTGGTCAGCTTTATGGATTATGATTTGGGTTACTTCGATCCGGAGACTCGGGTGCTGGAACCTGCTGACAACCCGTTCGGCCTGGGGTTGTCAGCCATGTGACCGGCACATTGTGTAACCTATGTCTCCGAGCTGGACCTAAGAGGATTGGTCGGGGCGAGAGGATTTGAACCTCCGAC
>CAZDYZ010000837.1:0-1520 GCA_964509525.1 uncultured Acidobacteriaceae bacterium | reverse complement strand
CTGGTCGGATGTCATTCCTGGGGCGAGCTTCCGAACAGCACGCGCCAGGCTTGGAGAATTTGGGCTGCGACCTTCGTCAATATCGCGGCAAGCTCGTGTGCTGCGTCGCTCATGCCTTCACGAGCCCCGTGTGATTCTCGATCAGTGCAAGCCTTCCATCGATGACATTCAGCCGCGCGCCATGGTTTTTCTGCGTCTCATGGACTTTTTCGAGAAGTTCATTTGCGCGCCCTTGATCGGCCCGCATGGATGCGACAGCAACTTGAAGCTCGGAAACGTCTTTCGCAAGCTGAGGGATCAGCTTTGTTTGCTCGCACAATTCCGCGAGATCATCGAAGACCTTGGTACAGCCCTCGCGCACCTCCGCGCGGATTTCGCGAAGCAGGTGGAGCGTATGATCTTTCGGTTCATCAGCCATGCCGCGATCATGCTCCCCCAAAAATCGCGGCTCGATCCGGGGCGCGGTTGCCCGCTTAGGCTGGAGGCGACCGGCATCCTTTGCATAACCGTCGTGCTGCTCTTCGACTGAACTTGAGCCTGGTGCGTCAACTGAACGCAGAATGCTTAACACCTCGCGGTCGTCATGCTCGCGCGTTTTCTTGCGCCCGAACTGCGTTGAGGCTGCCTGCCGCCTGCAACGAGAACACCATTTGCGATGATATTTTAGAGAAACGCTTTTTTGCAATATCAACGTATGTTTTGAAATTGCCTTTTTATACTTTTTGAAGTATGGCTCTTACTATAGTTATATGTAATACGGTACAGAAGACAGGATGTGAAATGAAGTACCCATCGGCGAGCGTGGGCTTTTTTGCACTGTCTATATTATCCTTGTCCTTGCTTTGGCTTATCCTGCGGCAGCACCCATCGTCTGTTGGCTCTGCGCTTTGCCTCAGTTTGTTTTTCTCCATTCTCGTACCGGTCATTATTATGGCCGTCCGCCACGAGATTTGGGTGTCCCGGCTTCGTGGCGGGGAGCTTCTCCGGAAGACCTTCAAACCGGGGTCCGATATCGATTTTCACTTCGAGTTCATGCGAAGCAAGTATTTCTGCTCACGGCCCGACGATCAAGCCGCGAACCCGGAGAGGAGCTATTTCCCTTGGCGGCTCCCGACACCTGGAGGTTGGCTTCTGCTGATATCCAGCATTCCCTTCCTCCTCTTGACTGCGTCGATGACCTTCATACTTTTCCTCCCCTCACAGCAGCTTTCCCAGCTGCTGGAAGGCTCGCTTGGCGCAAATATTCTGAGTGTAGGCGGCTCGGGTGAGGCAGGGCCGAAGGATTATGAGAATGCCATTACCATTGCTTCCGTTGCTTTCGCGGGAGCTTTTCTCTACTGCTTGAGGGTGTTCCTGAGAGCATTGCTTGCCTTCGATCTTTCGGCAGTCACCCTTCTCAGAGCCTTCGTCCACGCACTCTTTGCGATCATGCTCGCGGTCGTTATCTGGCGTGTGTTGCCGGATGCCGGCGGTGTTGACCGAGCTGTGACGCAAAGCTCCATGACTTTCGAGCGAAAGGC
>CAZDYZ010000836.1:0-2013 GCA_964509525.1 uncultured Acidobacteriaceae bacterium | reverse complement strand
CGCTTCGGAGACTTCAGCGGCAAAACCCATCACTTCGCGCCGGTGTGCCTGAACAGCCTGCTCTACAAGGCCGAGATGGACATGGCCTCCATAAGCAAACAGCTGGGCAAGACCGCGGAGGCCGAGCTGTGGGGCAAGCGCGCGCAACATCGCAGAGAGTTGATGGACCGCTATCTCTGGGACGCGCAAAAGGGAATGTACTTTGATTATGACTTCATGACTGGCGAGCGTTCCACGTATCAGTACGCCACGACCTTTTATCCGCTGTGGGCAGGAGCGTCTGCGCCCGAGCAGGCCAAGGCAGTTATGGCCAATCTAAAGAACTTTGAGCACGACGGAGGAATCGCGATGAGTCCCTACGAAACCGGTGTGCAGTGGGACCTGCCGTACGGCTGGGCGCCTGTGAACCTAATCGCTGTTGAGGGTATGCGACGATATGGCTTCAAGGCTGATGCCGACCGGGTAGCGCGTAAGTGGATCAATACTGTCGCCACCAATTTCCGTCAGGACAACACCATTCGCGAGAAATACGACGTGGTAACCAGCTCAAAAGAGACCAACATTACCGCCGGGTACAAGCAGAATGTCGTCGGCTTCGGCTGGACAAATGCCTCGGTGCTGGAGTTCGTACACCAATTGGGGATGACCGGGGCAAGTGCCAAAGCCGCGACTGTGCATTAGCCGAGGGCGCGCTGCATAACGTGGTTTGAGGGCTGATCTGCCATCCAGAGTCGCGCTGGATTCTCCAGCTTTGAAGAAGCAACTACGGTCCGCACCTCGGGGGCGTTGCCTTCAGTCCTTTGAGCAACCTCTTAGCCGAATCAAGGTCGGGATTGAACTGTAGCACCCGCAAAGTAAAGTCACTCGCCCTGTCAGTCTGTCCCACTTCACAGAACGCTCGTGCCAGATTCATCCCGATGGCGCTTCGGCCAGGTGCGCGTTGAAAAGCTCCCTCCCACAACGTAACCGCCTCGCGCAAATTTCCGCGGTTCGCCTCCAGAACCCCAAGGTTAGTGGCGGCGTCGAGCAGGTTAGGATCTTGGGCAAGGGCTCGCTGATATAGCTCCCGGGCATCAGCGATCGCACCGCGCTTTTGTTCGATATACCCCAATGACGACAACAATGCTGGATCGTTGGGCGCCGCGGCTACTGCTTTTCGCAGAAACCGCGCGGCTTCCTTGATCACAGCTTCGTTGTCGCTTTCCGACATCGTTGCCCAGGCCAATGCTGCGTCGCGATCATCGTGTTCTGCCACGGGCGAGTCGGGAAAGGGAACCAGCCCAAGCGGCGCCGACGATGGTCCTTCCCGGGCGTTGGCCAATGTTGGCCCGAAATTCAGCCAGCGTGGAATGCGGTGGTCTGTTACTTCGGTATGAGCAACGTCCGTGCTCAGACTTGCCGGCATGTGACACGATGTGCAATCCGGCTGGTTCGCGTGGTGCTTCGCACTCAAGGCGACATGACAGGTCAGACACTTCCCACGATAAAAAGAGATACGTTCTTCTGGTGAAGGAGAACGATGCGGGTCGTGGCAACTCACGCACCACATTGTGGCGCCCGATTTCTTCTTGCAGGTGCTTTGTGACAGCGCCTCAAACTGGCTGCTGGCCCTCAAACCGGAAGAGTGCTCGTCCGTCTTGACGTAGTACCGGACGTAATCGGAGAGATCATCGCCGGGTCGAAACTCATACAAGTGCTTGCCTGTCCGCTCAATCGCAATGTTGCCTTCCAGGTGACATTGCATGCAGATGGCGTCACGTCGATCGGGTGGCAGTTTTGCGGGATTCACGATCGCGCCGCCCTGTACATGCGCCGCTCCCGGTCCATGACAACGTTCGCAGGTAACCCCTGAGTATCCGAACAGCGGCATGGTATAGCGGTTCTCCGTACCTTTGAGGGGGGGCTGAATTCCGCTAACGTGGCAGTCCAGACAGGAGGCCAGCGCCGGAAGATTCATTGGGGCTTCGCGCGCATTGCCGTAGGCGGGCGCCATGTCCCACCTGTGCTTGGCGG
>CAZDYZ010000835.1:0-4031 GCA_964509525.1 uncultured Acidobacteriaceae bacterium | reverse complement strand
TAGATGACGCTCACACGCGGTTGCGGCGAGTTCCGGGGCAGTGCGGCGCGCGTTGCCTCGATGGCTTTGCGGATGGCAATGGCCCGGAGAGCGACTTCGGTCGGAGTAACCATCGGGCTGGCGACGGTGAGCATAAGAGCTGCCGTATCGCCGAAATTGCTATTGAACTGAATCGGCCCTGCGCCTTGCGGCAACTTGAGCTGATTCAGCTTAAGGTTCATGTCAGAGAATTGCTTCTCCTTGTCCTTCACGTTGTCATTGAGCTGGATGTAAACAACCGAAAGACCGGGAAAGCTGAGCGAGCGAATTGCAAAGTCCGAAGGGCTAGGCTGCTTGAGGGTGGAGTTCAAGGCCACGGTCTGCTCAATGGGACGCGTCACTAACTGTTCGACTTGCTCGGTGGTAGCCCCCGGCCATTGGCATTGCGCCGAGGCCACGCGGACCGGAATGTTGGGGTCCTTGCGCTTCGGCATGTTGTGATAGCCGAACCAGCCCCCAACGAATGTCGCCAGCAGCAGAATCAGCGCTACTTGCCGGTGTTCGGTACAGAACCGCGCGACATTATGGGTGGTCGCGATGTACTCGGCGTCGCTCTTGAACGTGTGGGCCATCAGCGCTTATGTCAGCCCTCTTGGTCAAGCGGGATTAAATCATATCGCACGCGAAAAGTTGTGCTAGGCAGAGCATTCCTCTTCCTGTCGAAGGCCTGCCTACCGAGCTCGGCGAAAGGACCGGCAAAAGGGGACGGTATAGCGAAGTATCCTACGGTTATTGAGGCCGCATCTCTTAGGAACGGCCTCTACTCTTTGTTGTTCGGAAACAGACAACGCACGTAGCTGCTTGCGCTGGCGACACCTCACCCCACGGCCCCTGAAATGGACAGGTATAACCACCGCATGCGGTTCGAGTGGTTGAATTTCGTGCGGTTGTTTAGCTCTTGCGCGAGGTCACCGCGAAAAACTCGGCCACATCCTGCTGCACCTTTTTGGAGCCGCACTTTGGACAGAGGACTTCGTCCTTGTCGTGTTCTTTAATGGTGAGGACCACTTCAAATGTATTGTGACATTCATTGCAGACATACTCATAGACGGGCATGACCACCCCCTGGGAGAATGCTCTCCAGTGATACGGTTAAGATTCTCGACTTCCGCTCAGCGAACTCCTGCGTGCTCCTCCGCGTGATGCTCCTGCGGGAACCTCTCTTTTTCGCGCACCTCGATATCGGCCAACTCCTGCGCGCGGTGCAGGAAGAAATACGCCGCCAGCAACGTTACCATGAGCAGGCCGACGATCACCATCAAGATGGCGAAATATCCCACTGTCCGAACCGGGGCCAAAGCTTCGCGTTCACTCTGGCTTACCATAACAAACCAGCTCAGGTTGGAATAGATCGGGGTTAACCCGGTGTCGGCGAAACCCACAATGCGGTTTCCCCCTCGCATGCCCGCAATCACAAACCCGGCTTGCAGACCCTGCAAAGTGCCTAACGCATCGCGCACCGCGCCATACTCTTCTGACTTCATCTGCATGGCCGGCGTGACATTGGGCGCGCTGATGATCGTACCATCTTCTTTGACCAGCATGGTTACGGTTGTCCGGCCGGGTTGCTCACGATTGAGCAGCGCGAAGAGAGGGGAAACATCTACCAACGCATGGACAGCGCCAATGAACCGGCGGGACCTTTCGTCCAGGACGGGGAATCCGATACCGATGTAATTGGCCCGCCCTTGCCCGTCAGAGATCACTTGGGTGACGTAAACTGCGCCTGCGCCTTTGGCCGACACGCCCTGCCAGAACACTTCGTCAACCGGAGCATAGTGGGCGGGCTTGTCAGTGGCCGCGACCGGGACTCCATTAGCGTCCAGAATAATCAACTTCATGAACCGCGGATCCAGCTCGCGGTAATGGCGCAGCCATGCTGAGGCGCGCGAAGAGAGCATGCCGGCCACCAGCGCATCAACTTCCGGCGTCGACCACTTCTTTTCGGTGTCGGCAATCTTCGCGGTGTCCTTTACCCGGGCGAAGGCTAGGTTCGCGGCGATGATCGCGTCCAGCACGGAGGGCTGCGCCGCAATGGCGGCGACATTCGCAACCCGGTCGTCAATGAATTGACGGGCAGCGATCGCGTTGCTTTGCGCGACAGCGCGGAGCAGCGTGCCTGTGGTTTGCTCGAGCGCGCCGTGGCTCTCCATGGTCAAGTAGAGACCAATGAGGTTCAGCGGGACGAGGATTACGGTGAGGATGATTAACAATTTCTGGAGGGAAACTCGGACTTCGAATTTATCGAGCGGCATGGCTGCCTCCTGCTGGAGCCTGATTCGGAGCGGCGTGGAGTAAATTTGCTGCTCGCGACAAGGCAATTCGTGAACCGACTCCACCGGCACGGCTGCCGGCGATGATCTTTGGGCAAGCATACGAGCCGATAACCACAACGTCAGTGATTCCAATCACCGTAGCGGCGGACATGAAAGCCCTCCTGCCTGGTTGCCCCTTACCTGAATGTGTGCTGATCGGGAAAAAGGTTCGCTCGATTGCTTGCTCTGCATTGACGTTGAGGCTCCAGTCGCGCTATCTTGCTTAAGCGAATAAAAAGCGAAACTAGGCCGCTGGCAAGATGCATCCATCGCTGCTACAGATCGAGGAAAGCGATTCGTCTCCGCTGGTGGGTATCGCCAAGCTGGCGATGGAAAGCGAAACCCTCCGCCAGGGATACCTGGTGGAATACTTCGCGATGCCGTCGCGTTCGTTGCTCAATCGCTGCACCTCAACGCGAGTGGGCTTTACCTGGACGATTAACCCATACCGGGGTTGCGAGTTCGCCTGCAAGTACTGCTACGCGCGCTACACCCACGAGTTCATGGACTTGCACAAGGGCGTGGACTTCGAACGCAAAATTTACGTCAAGCAGCAAGCGGCATGGCTGTTGCGACGTGACCTGAAGAAGGTGAAACCTGGGGAGAAGATTGCCATCGGTACGGCGACCGACCCCTATCAGCCAGCTGAGAAGCGCTTCGAAGTCACGCTGGGCATCCTCCAGGAACTGGCGCTGCACCACGGTCTGGAGATCGGGGTCGTCACAAAATCTGATCTCATCTTGCGCGATGTCAGAACGCTGCGGGAGATTGCGCAGAACAACGCATTATCTGTCAGTGTTACGATCACCACCCTCAACACGAAGTTGGCACGAATACTGGAACCGCGGGCACCTCGTCCTGACCTCCGGCTCAAGGCAGTGCGCGAACTAAACGCAAGCGGAGTTAGCGCCGGAGTCATGTGCGCGCCGGTTTTACCCGGCATCACGGATTCGCGGGCTGCGCTCGACGGCCTGGTTCAAGCTACGAAAGAGGCAGGTGGGAAATTCATCCACGCCCATCCTCTGTTTCTGAAGCCGTGCTCGGCAGCGGTCTTCCTTCCGTTCCTGGAGAAGGAATTTCCGCACCTGCTCGGGGATTACCGAAGACGCTTTGCTGAGCGTGCATTTGTGACCAAGGCATACAGCCAGCGTATTTCCGAATTGATTGCAAGCCTGCGCAAGAAGCACGGCCTCAACCGGGAGTCCTCGTCACGCACGCGGACAAATCATCCGCCGCATCCGCAGACGCAACAGCTGAATTTGTTCGGGGCCTGATTTCTTCAGCGATTCTAAGGAAGTGGGAACTGAGGCAGAAAGGTGCAACCTCATCTGATCGGGGTTGGCTAATCGTCGGATGGCAACTAACCGCTTGGGCTAGTGGTCGCCACTGCCGCTTCACCGGCGAACTCCAGGTTGGGCTTGTGGGGAATGATGCCTGCTTCGTAGCCCATCTCCAGCAGCTTGGCGATCGCTGCGCGACCGTCACTGCCGTAATCGAGCGTGCGCTCGTTGACGTACATGCCGACAAACTTGTCGGCCAATTGGGGATCCAGATCACGGGCAAACTGCATGGCATATTGCAGCGCTTCCTCGCGGTTGTCCAGTGCATACTGGATGCTGTTGCTCAGCGCCGTACAGCATGAGTTCATCAGCCTGGGGCCGAGATCGCGGCGAATGG
>CAZDYZ010000834.1:0-4853 GCA_964509525.1 uncultured Acidobacteriaceae bacterium | reverse complement strand
CGCACAGGAAGGTGAAGGCCACCCAGACAGCAAAGTAGATATAGGTAGATATGCTCTTGCGCCTCAACCTCAGCTCGAATGAGAAGAATTCCCAGAAGACTCTCATTGCTATCCCTCGCTCGCTCAGTTTCTTGCCTGTTGGGAAAGATTGAAGAAGTACACGTCCTCCAGCTCAGAATCGACAGCCTGGAAGCCATCGCCCGGGCTGGCGTCAGCGTAGACCCGAATCTCGTGCTGGCCGGCGATGAGGTGGGTGGAGATGACGTGCATTTGTGATTCGAGCGTACGGAGTTCATCGTCACTGTCGACCACTTTGCTCCAGATCTTGCCGTCCAGGGCAGCGAGAGTATCTGCCGGAGCCCCTTCGAGCAGAAGTTCGCCCGAGGCAATGATTGCCATCCGCGGGCAGAGTTCGCGAACGTCGTCGACAATGTGGGTGGAGAGAATGACCGTAACTTCGCGTCCGATAGAGCTAAGCAGGTTGAGAAAGCGATTGCGCTCAGCAGGATCAAGTCCCGCGGTAGGTTCGTCAACAATGATGAGGCGCGGGCTGGCCAGCAGCGCTTGAGCGATCCCAAAGCGTTGCTTCATCCCGCCAGAATAGGTGCTAAGCGCCTTCTTGCGCACCTCCCAGAGATTGGTTTGCTGGAGGAGCATCTCAATCATCTCCTTGCGTTCCTTCGAGGAGGTGACGCCCTTCATCACCGCCAGATGGTGAAGCATGTCGAGGGCGGAGATCTTGGGGTAAACACCAAACTCCTGCGGAAGGTAGCCAAGCACCTTCCGGACCTCGTTCTTGTGCGCGAGCACGTCGAGACCGTCGAGGTCAATGGATCCGGAGTCGGGATCCTGGAGAGTTGCGACGGTGCGCATCAACGTGCTTTTCCCGGCCCCATTGGGGCCGAGCAGCCCAAACATTTCGTTGCCGATGGTGACCGACACATTCTTGAGGGCTTTGACACCGTTCGGATAGGTTTTGGAAAGATTTGAGATCGTAACTGCCAAGTGAGTTACCCTCCTGAAAAAATTGTGATGAGGAATCCGTGGCGGGAAATGTATCACACAATCGAAATCGTGCCATTCAAGTCTCCCTGTCTCTCCCGCCTTCCGTTCCCCATGTACCCATCCGGAAATGGACAGTATTCTCCAGATTGTGATTTTCCTCGACCCGCCATGGAGACTCGTCGTTCGGTCTCTCCGCAACAGCGTAATCACTTGACATTGCAAGCATTCTGAATGGACCAGCGGTGAAGGTGGTTTTGGACATGAAGTACGTCGGTCGAACACCCCGAGGCCAGAATCCGCCCCAGCCTTTAAAAACCGCCCCATTGGGCATTTTGAGGCGATAAGGCGTGGGGGATGGTGCGGGGTGGCGGCTGCGCGTGTAAGGCTCGGCTGGGGTTTGTGACCACTTTGTCGGCTGTGGCCGTTTCCAATAGTCCAGGCGTCTCAGACAAGCTGCCGCGGCTTATCCCATCCTCTCACCCGTGGCCACCACCGATGGACATTCCGGCAATACTCTTCGTATTCCTTTCCGAAGTTCTTGCGCAGCGTCGGTTCTTCGTAGAACACGACAAACAGATGCACAGCAAGTGCAACCGCTATGACCACGCCGATTGCCATCGGGTTGGCATTGGCGAACACGATCCAGAGTCCGATCCACCCCACTGCGAATCCCACGTACATGGGGTTCCGGACGTAACGATAGAAGCCCACAACAACCAGTTTCTTCGGTGGCGCAAACGGGGCAGGTGTGCCACACCCAGTCCAGCCGAAGTCCCAAATGCAGCGCAGTGCAACTGCGAACCCCAGCACAGATGGAACTGCCGCCAGCCATCGCCAGCGCGCCGTCCCTGCTAGTTCCACATGGAAGTCGAGCCAGCTTGGCAATAGCCAGAACCAAAGAGCAAAGAACGCCGCGCCCACGGCCAGCGAGGCGACCGCCGATGGCCATCGATTCCTGTCCATAACCTAAACCACACCCTAAATGAGTCCATGAGCTCAAGCCCATTCTCCCAAGCTCTTCAGAAAATACAGCGCAAGGACGACGATTCACAGAAGATTTCTAGCGGCTTGTGGGCTTACCAATGCCGAAGGCGTTCTATCGAGAACGGAAGATGCATCGAAGACAGTCAATCCGCGTAACTTATTGAATGGACAAGGTCGGCCCGAGCGAACGATTCCCGAACTTTTCTGGTCCAGCCCGGTCTTATTTGCCCCACTACGAACGCTATCTGCCGCCGAGGATCGCGCTGCGGCAGAAGATGGCAAACAGCACAGGAAATGCCATTCCCACGACTGTGATCGGCCAAGCCGCGAAATGCTTAAAAACTCCGATCATCAGGAAGACGGGGATGGAAATAAAAGCTGCGGCCAGCGCTAGTTCTGGCGTGCGGTCGGAGCGCATGAGCAGTGCAATTCCAGCCGCGAGTACAATTGCGCCTGCTACTGTACCCAGCGTACCTGCAATCAATGGATCGGTTTCGCTTCTCAGGATACCGAGATACATCAGCTCCTGCATTCCGCCTGCAACTTCCACCGCACCAAGTGCGATTGCGAACAAAGCCACTGGTAACCGCATTGCTATCCTCCTGAGTAGCTACTGACACCCAAGCAGAGGTAAGAGTTCCCAACCTTCTGTTCGGCCGTGATCTCGCCCCCTGGACCAGACTTGCCGGGCCGCAACGGGCTTAGCATCTTTGGCCTGCACCGTTCCACCAACGAACCGCAGTAGGAGCAACGGTCCGTGAGTTTTCATGTGGAAGAGAGTGGCATGTGACCGCCGCTTCTGGGACATGCCCTATTTTCGACGAAGTCAGCGTGATGACTACATTCGCTCCCGGGCGCTGTTCCAGGTACAGTGGGCAATCAGACACTTCCGAACCGCCAGAGGTGACACCAATCACTGCCGGAACGACCAGTTCTGCTGCAAAATGGCCGGTATGCATTGCAGTCCAACAGCCTTAAGATAGCGACTCCTTGATGCCTCGTGTTCAGTACGGCAAAGGTCAGAAAACGGATCGGCGTTCGACGTTGTGCCATCTTCGTAGTGGCGCGGTCCATGTGGGCGCCTCCGCTCCTGCTGTCGTCTACCTCTTCTTGCTCGTCATGCTCGGCCAAGTTGCGATGACTCAGCCAGACACGCGACTTAACGAGACTGCTGACGCTCTTAAGGTTCAACATGTGGCGACGTTTACTGGACCAGGCAATTTGCGATGGACATTGCCTCCGGACGTGGAATTGGCATTGCGCATCATTGCTGGACCACCTGATTCGCCACCAAAGGACGGCAAGATGCAGGTTCCCACAGCTGTAGTCACCGATTCGCAAAACCGCTTGCTGGTGGCTGATGCGGGACCGATGGCTGTTCATGTCTTTGACTTTGCCCATCGCAAGTATTTCGATATAGACGCCCGCCAGAGCGGTATGCGATCCATGGCAGCTATAGCGGTTGACGACAGAAACAGAATTTACATTTCTGACTCGCTCCTGGGAAAGATCTTCATTTTTACCGGGAAGGGAAAATTCTTGGGATATTTCCAGAACCGAAAGGGCCAGGAGTCTTACTACATGTCTCCAGTTGGCATAGCCATAGACCATGCCCACGGATACATTTATGTCTGCGACCGAGATCGCAACATGGTGATCAAAGCCGATGAGTCTGGACACGTTTTACAGCACTTTGGCACGCGGGGCGGAGGCAACGGACCGGGTGATTTTCGCAAGCCGACCCAAATCGCGATTGCAAGAGGCGAGATCTTTGTTCTGGATTCGGGTAATGATCGAATCCAACAGCTCAACTCGAAAGGTGAATTTCTAAGGGAAGTAAGAATTCCAGAAGGCGCTGGATTGGCGGTAGACAAAGAGAAGAGAATTCTACTCAGTGAACCTACGATACATCGCATCACTGTGTATCGCAATGACGGGAACCTGATGACCAAATTCGGCGATGAGGGAGTTCCGCAAGGCGAATCTTTTGATCCATCGAGTCTATGGCTGCAGTCGGATCATTGCCTTTATGTCGCCGATAAGAACAACAAAAGGGTCGAATTATTTCAAGTAGGTAGCTACTCGGGGAAGTCCTGCCCTCGATGAGGTCGAAAGAGACCAAGCCACACATACCCGCTCTGTCCGTGCCTCGATCGCTTCGATGTATGTAAGTTGCTCACTACGGCCCGGTTGATCACTGTGTTTTCGCCGCGGCGGTTTGGATTGGGCAACTTGTTAGGTGTGAGCGGCGAGGGCGGCGAATCCCGCGCGTCATGCAGGAGCTGCGTAGCGACTAAATCAGGTTTGGTGTTGTTCGCGATACCGTCGGTTTCGCTCATGCGTACCCCACGGGGAACCGGAAGCGGAGAAGCGTAGCACGGCCGCGCAGCGGCATCAGGATCGAACTTGAGCAAACCGCTTTACGAAGCCGTTCTACCTCGAATGATTTTTCGCAGTCCGTGGCCGCAACCCACGACGAGCTGTTCGATTTCAACGGCGTACGGCAAGCACGGCATCTGGGTTTTCCGCTACAGCACAGTAGTCGATTTTGCAGACACTCCTGCACCCCCTCCGGCGCCCTCAGTTAAGTCAGCAAAAACTTATGCCAACCTCTTCACTCGCGTGCGAATCTTCTCGTATTCAAAGGTTCCCAAGCCTCGCTGCGCGGCCATTTGCAGATAAGGAAGCGACGACACGTCGAGGTCCCAGAAAGCCTTTGCCACGTAAGCATCGAGGGCCACAGGATTGGTTCCAGCCACCAGTGATTTCTTGAGCACAACGTCTTCCAGATTCCCTCCTGTCGGCCCGTTACGGATGAGCACACGATAACAGTCGATGATGGTCAGCGTGGGACGGATGAAATC
>CAZDYZ010000833.1:0-3386 GCA_964509525.1 uncultured Acidobacteriaceae bacterium | reverse complement strand
TTGGCGAAAATCGTGCGCGGCGGAAGGAATTGGTCAAGGAGTACAAGGAAGGGCTGATCAGCGCTCCCTTCGGTCCGCATACTGCCGAGGAGCGGGCGATGATGAACAAGACTGTCGAACGGCCGCCCTCCAAGGAAGCTGACATAGAACTCAACGCCTATGCCATGTATGAGAGTTTCCTGGGAGGAGGAAGCTGCATGGGTGGCGGCGGGCAGGGAGCAGCCCGGGTCAACCCCTCATTGCAAATCGTTAGCGAAGTGAACGGCTGCATGATCATCAACTCCATGCCGAAATACCAGAGTGGTGATTCGACAATGTTCGCCGTAGGGCCTCGCTGGACGCCACGTGCATCGCATCGCTTCTCGCCCTACGGAGAAATACTGTTCGGTGGAAAAAGGATTACGCATGACATCGGGAGTGAGGAGTTGAAGAATCAACTCCTGAAAGAGTGGAACGACGGCCTGATTCCGCACTTCCCGAAACGCAGCGCGTATATGGTCGAATATCAGCAATTCGGCTTCGCAATGACCATGGGTGGCGGAGTGGACGCTGCTATTGGGCGGGCTTTCGCGTGGCGGGTGTTGGATGTTCAATACTCCCATTCCTGGATCGCTACTGTCGACCCCATTAATGCCCAACAGGGAGTGCAAGTCCGCACAGGTGTAGTGCTGCGCATTGGAACGTGGTAGACGGTGCCCCATTCTCCAGTATGTCTTAACGGGAGTTGGGAATGAACCTGCATGGATGTTCAAGAAGCATTCTGTGTCCGAAGACGTTCGTCGCCAGAAGCATGGCTTCGCGTCTCTCTATCTGTTGGGTTCCCGGTACTAATCAGCCACCGCTTGTGATCGTAACAAGGGCGTTGCCTGAACTGTTGGCATACGGTCGCAAGGTGGCGGTGACAGTCACAACGGCGGGATTGGGGACGATTTCCGGGGCGGTGTAGAGTCCGCTGTTGCTGATCGTTCCTACAGTCGAATTGCCGCCCGCGATGCCATTCACGAGCCAGGTCACTGTCGTGTAACTGCTGTTTCTTACGGTGGCCGTGAACTGCTGCATTGATCCTTCTGATACGCTCACCGTAGCCGGGTATACAGTGACCGTGAGGCCGTTGGTGTTGTTAAATTCGTCGCCCCCACCGCAAGCCGACACCATAATCAGCGCTAATAGTGTAGCCGCGAACAAAACTGCTCTTTTCTGCACGGGACCTCCCCAAAAAATCGCCTGGTGTGAATGGTCTTTCGAAAGTCTTTGAAATTGGCGACGGAGAGTCGCCGGCACATCACCCGAGCAGATATTTTGCTGGCTCAGGGCAGAAGAGATTTATTTCCATTAGTCCCGCAGTGTAACACTTGCTATCGACTGCGAAAACTGCAACTTCATCTGAGGGCTAGACCGGCGGAGGCGTATAACCAAAGTCTCGCTCCACAGCGGCCGCGACGGCTAACGCAACTTCGTCCTCGAACGGACGAGCCACAATTTGCACTCCGATGGGAAGACCTTCCGGCGCGCTCCCTACCGGTACAACGGCAGCCGGTGCCCCCAGCAGATTGAACCACTGGCTATACCGCATCACGTCCCAGTAGTCGACTCGCTGCCCATCGATCGTCCATCTTCTCTCGCCGTGACGGAATGCCGGTATCGAACATACTGGACAAAGCAGAACCGGAAACTGCTGCATCTGGGTTAGCAGTTTGCTACGAATGACATCGGACATCGCCCATGCGTTGAGCAGCTCGTCTGCGGTAAGCGGCTGCCCGGAGCGCGCGACATCCAGAAATTCCTTGAACACAGGACTCAAATGGTCTTCGCGGCCGCGAATTGTCGCCTCAAGGAAAATTGCTCCGCAGCAGACGAAGAACTTCCACCAGAGCTGCCGAGCGGATTCCAGACCTTCCGGACGAAACGGGCGGACATCAAAGCCTTGCCGCTTTAGAGACCGCGCCGCGTCCTGCACAGCGCGACGCGTCTCCGGAGTTACCGAAACCAGTGCATCGTCTTCAAAATAGCCAATCGGAAGATGCTTCACATCGTTTTCACCGCGCGCGCTAAAAGCAATAGGAGGAAATAGCGGGTCGGCCGGGTCCTGCCCCGATAACACCTGAAAAAACAGCGCCACGTCAGCTACGGTCCTCGCCATGGGCCCAATCGTACCGAGGATGGAGAACGGGCCGACACATGGCGGTAGATGACCCGCGGTGGGAATGCGACCAGGCGTCGGCTTCAGCGAGCAGATGCCACTAAAGTGTGCCGGTACGCGAACCGAGCCTCCACTGTCGCTGCCGAGTCCACCTGCCGACAGCCCCGCCGCAATCGCAGCTGATTCTCCACCGCTGGAGCCACCTGGAGTGTAGTCGGTGTTCCACGGATTGTTGGTTCGGCCATGGAGGAGGTTCTCGGTGACATAAGCCATCAGAAATTCAGGTGTGTTGGTTGTCCCCAGGATGGTGGCTCCGGCCCGGCGAAGACGGACGACAACAGTTGCGTCTTCGGTAGGAATGTTGCCGCGATTGATCACGCTCCCGACCTCACAGCGGTGGCCACCAGTAGAGATGGACGCCTTCACGGTAACCGGCAATCCGCATAGGGGGCCTCGCTTCGAATGTTTTCCGGCCGCACGAACCTGCTCGCGCAGACGATCGGCATCGAAATCCGCGAATGCGTTGAGCCGAGGATTCAGTCTCTCGATCTGAGAGATGTATTCCTCCGCCAGTTCCAGGGCCGAGATCTTCGATCCTCGCAGCAGGGCAAGCAGCTCCACCGCGGAATGCTGGGTGAGGGCTTTCATCGCAATGCCTTGCTGTGTGAGGCGGAGGATGAGGTTGTGTGCGCTTGTACTGCGCCGTACGGACGCTGCTGCGCAACGCCGGAGCCTTCCTTGACGATGATTGTCTGGCCAGCCGCAATGTTAGAGAGGTGATCAACCTGGCCGCTCGGCCACCGCAGTTCAACGTCGTCCACCTGCTTCCGAGTACCAAGTCCGAAAGTCAGTACCAGCTCGTTTGCCGAGAGATAGCCACCACCGCTGCGTAGGGTCAGCGTCTGCTTCAGGTCCCCAGCTCTTGCCGTGACAACCGTCCCGATGCCATCCCGATTCGAGCGGGTACCAACCAGCTTGATGCGAAGGCTGTGGTTAGAGGTTCCTTCGTTGCGGAATAAAACGGCAGGGCCACCGTTGGTGGTCATCAGCAAATCCAGATCGCCGTCGTTATCAATATCAGCATAAGCCGCAGCTCGTCCGACACGCGGCCTGCCGAGATCAGGGCCGACAGACTGTGTGGCCTCGACAAACTTGCCACCTCCCTGATTGTGAAACAAGTGCGGCGACTGCGCATATTTCACACGTTTCTGGATAGTTTCAATCTCATTTTCGATGTGACCATTGG
>CAZDYZ010000832.1:0-2157 GCA_964509525.1 uncultured Acidobacteriaceae bacterium | reverse complement strand
ATGCAGGTGGTGCATCCGTAGCCCACCAGATTGAATTTGAGTTTTTCGAGGTAGGGCATGAGGCCGGAGCGCATGAGGTATTCGGTCACCACCATCGACCCCGGCGCGAGCGAGGTTTTTACCCACGGCGGGACCGTTAGGCCCTTCTCGATGGCCTTTTTAGCGAGCAAACCGGCGGCGACCAAAACCGAAGGATTCGACGTGTTTGTGCAACTCGTGATGGCAGCGATCACCACGCTGCCGTGAGTCAGAGCGTCGCACAGCGCAACCTCGGTTGCGACAGCCGCCGGCTGCAAATCCATGTTTGCCGGATATCCACCTTCGCCCTCCCAGCGCGCCTCCTGTTTGGGTGGTACGTGCTGCCCGGGCTTCAGCAGACCCGGCAGCGCCTGCTCGAACGACTTCGCAACAGCCGAGAGAGGCACACGGTCCTGCGGACGTTTTGGGCCGGCGATGCTCGGCTCCACTGTTGAGAGATCAAGCTCCAGCACCTCGCTGTATTCGGCCTCGGGCGTATCGGCAGTGTGAAACAGACCTTGCTCCTTGAAGTAGGCCTCGACGATGCTGATCTGTTCTGCGGTGCGTCCGCTGAGGCGCAGATAACGCAACGTCTCTCCGTCCACAGGGAAGATGCCGCAGGTCGCACCGTACTCCGGTGCCATGTTGGCGATTGTGGCGCGATCGGCCAACCCCAGATTGCCCAGTCCCGGCCCGAAGAACTCGACGAACTTGCCAACAACGCCTCTCTTGCGCAGCACCTCGGTTACGGTAAGGACGAGGTCGGTTGCCGTCGACCCTTCGCGCAACTGGTTCTTTAGCCGCACGCCGACCACTTGCGGGATCAACATGGAAACAGCCTGGCCCAGCATGGCGGCTTCGGCTTCGATTCCGCCGACGCCCCAGCCGAGAACGCCCAGGCCGTTGATCATGGTGGTATGCGAGTCCGTGCCAACCAGCGTGTCGGGATAGGCGAGCGGCTTGCCCAACTCCCCGTTCGCGCCGACGAACACCACCCGCGCCAAGTATTCCAGGTTGATCTGGTGCACGATGCCAGTGTCAGGAGGCACGATGGCGAAGTTTTTAAAGGCTGTTTGTCCCCATCGCAGGAAAGCGTAGCGCTCCTTGTTACGCTGGAACTCGAGTTCAGCATTGAGCTGGAACGACTGCGGCGTGCCGAACTCATCCACCTGCACGGAATGGTCGATGACTAGTTCTGCGGGATGCAGCGGATTGATCAGCTTAGGATCACCGCCCAGCGCCTTCATGGCGTCGCGCATGGCCGCGAGGTCAACCACCACCGGCACGCCTGTGAAATCCTGCAGCAGCACGCGGCTGGGCATGAACGCGATCTCCTGCGCAGGTATCGTCTTGCCCGTCCACAAGCTCAGTGCACGGACGTCGTCGGCCTTCACCGTCTTGCCATCCTCGCGACGCAGCAGGTTTTCCATCAGGATTCGAAGTGAATATGGCAGGTGTCTGGCGGAGCACCCATGTTTTTCCAGCGCGCTAAGACGGTAGATCTCGAACTCTCGCTGGTCCACGCGGAGGATGGAACGACTACCGAAAGTGTTCATGAATGGATTCCTTCCATCTGTTTCTTGAGGAGCGTTACCTGGGCGCAGTTTAAGAGATTCTGAAACTAATTATCTTAAATCGCCGGGGATGCTGATGGATAGAAATGTGCGAGATTGGACAAGACCCAGAAACTCAGACCTCACAGGGTTTGCTATCTTGATAGTACTCGAGTACATTGTTACCATGGTACGTGAAATCGTTGGAAGCCACCCTGAGCGGTTCCTCGTCGAACGTGTACAAACTGGAGTCCGGATGGAGAAGCGTCTTTTGAAAGTGCTCAAAGCTCTGGCCGAGTACCTCGACATGACCTTGGGTGATCTGCTGGAAGGAATTGTGCTGCACGCCTTCGATGGCAAATGTGCCTTCGGCCCGTCGACTCTGGCGAGAATACAAGACCTGAAGAAGTTCTACGGTCTGGACCTGAATGCCATTGCTAGCCACCGGCTCAAGGAAGCAACGCTGTCGGCTAAGAAAGAAAGGAAGGGCAAATGAGTCAGGCGTTAAACCGCGCTGCCATTCCGCTGCTGCAATGGGTCCTGGGGCTTGTTATCTTGCTTGAATCGTATCGAACATTTCGGCGCG
>CAZDYZ010000831.1:0-3976 GCA_964509525.1 uncultured Acidobacteriaceae bacterium | reverse complement strand
GGCGGGGGCCTGGGTACTGTATGTCTGGTTCGCCGCTGACTGGGACAGGCGGCGCCTCGGTTTCGTCACCGGAGAGAACGGCCTGCGCATCGCCAGGGTGCTCTACGGCCTGGCCTTGATCCCCTTCGGCCTGGCCCATTTCGTCTATCTCAAACATACCGCCGAGCTGGTACCTGGCTGGCTGCCATGGCATCAGTTCTGGGCGTACTTCACCGGTTGTGCCTTCATCGCGGCGGGCGTGGCAGTGCTCATCGGTGTGTGTGCACGGCTGGCAGCCGCGCTCTCGGCGTTGCAGATCGGGATGTTCACGCTGCTGGTGTGGGTACCCATCGTGGCGGCAGGCTCCAAAGATGCCTTCCAATGGAGCGAGACCCTCGTCTCCGCGGCGCTGACGGCCGCCGCCTGGGTGGTGGCGGATTCCTACCGCGGCGTGTCGTGGCTCGCCGTGCACAAGCGTTATCTGGGTGCAGGATAACTGTCGCTAAATTCCCTGTCACAAGTGTGACCGTTGAAGGGGCGAACAGACGGCGTAAGCTTGCGCTAACGCCTGTTCAGAACAGTTATTGATTGCGTAAAGCTGGGCGACCCTCCAAAATGCTGGGTGTCGGGTTGGAGATGCGCAAAGGAGTAGGCCAAGCCATCCCCGCACCATCGACATGGATGCGAGTTTCGAGGAGCTGGCATGGATTCGACGGTGACACTTCCCTGGATTGCAGTGCTCGGTATATTTCTGGCGGGAGGGTTGGTGGGCTGGTTCGCGTCTGGCAAGGTCTCTGCTCGCATGTCCGTAGGAGTGCGGCCTGAGCTGCCAGGTGATCCTGGGAAGCCCAGCATTCGTTTTCAGAGGACACGGACGCGAACGATGGTGCTGAAATGTCAGTGCGGCGCGATTTGGCATTTCCGCGAAGGCAGCGGTCCACTTCCAACGGGCACGGAGCCGATCCCAGCGGGCGATTCCTATATTTGCAAGCAATGTGGGAGGTCGATCGATCTAAAGCAGGAACGTCAGCTCGAGGCCGACGCACTGCGGGATCTTGGATCAGGACCACGCTCACCGAGTCAAGGCGGAAAAGAATAGCTAGCGTCAAATCCCCATTACGCTCAAAACCCCTTCAGTGTGTGCTTCGATTTGTGAGTGCGGTCTTTATTCATGCCAATTTCTGCGGTGGAACGGAGCGAGCGCAGCGTACCGTGTCATAACGTGCCCCCGGCGTCGTCATCGAGTGCGTCCAGGCCGCCATTCTCGCACCATTCCTCAGGCACGTCCGTACAGGCTCTGTTTTCTCGGCAAGAAGTTGATCTCGCATGATTTGAAATGAAATCTCTGCTTTAAGCCAACTAATCGAGTGTTGGCGGAACCGGACATCTCCTCGAAGGTCGTTCTGCCTAACTACCGGGTACCCCGACCATCAACTCAGAAGCAACACCGGCATTCGCTTCACGGTAAGACATTTTATTCAGGACAGTTGGGGCCCCACCAACCAGGTAGGTCCGATTCCAACGTGCATACTGGCATTGTGCGCCCGCGAGAAGATCGCGCGACTACCCGCAGCAGGAACGCAGGGCTGTGGCGCGTTCCGCATTTTTTTCTATCTTCGTCAGGCTTCGTGTAAGAAAATTCGCGCCGTGGCGACTACCTCATATGTGAGAGGCCAGGACGACCTTTACCGGCGCGCCGCGTTGGAGTATGGCGCGGCACTGATTCGGCTAGCGCGTGGTTATGAGGCCGATGCGGATAAGCGCCGCGACCTGCTGCAAGAAATCCACCTCTCACTATGGCGCAGTTTCGATGGCTTCAACGGGTCGTGTTCGCTGCGCACTTGGGTGTATCGCGTGGCGCATAATGCCGCGACTTCGTATGTCATTCGGCAGCGGCGCGCACGCCCTCAAACCTTGGTTGGCCTGGACGAAGTTGAGGCTTTCCCGATCGAGGGGGAAACGGACAGGAAAATGGCGTTGAGCCAGTTAACGAACCTGATCAGGCGCCTGAAGCCTCTCGACCGGCAGGTCATTCTGGCGTGGCTGGACGGGATGGATGCGGTCGATATTGGCGAACTCACAGGACTTTCGTCCGGAAATGTAGCGACGAAAGTTCACCGGATCAAAAGTATTCTGGCCCGAGATTTTCAGGGAGTACGCGATGGACGATCCTAGGAATCTTTGGCAAACCCAGGAGGTAGAAGAAATGAGATTCTCAGTGGAAGAACTCCGTGCAAAGGCGGCCAAGTTTCAGCGCCGTGTACAGCGGCGAAACCTGCGGGAGTACCTAGCTGCCCTGTTTGTGATTGTATTCTGTGGCGTGGCGTGCTGGAACACGCCTCAGATCGTTCCGCGCATTGCCTTCGCATTGCTGATCGCTGGGGCGATCTTCTACATCTGGTACCTGCGGCGAAGGGGTTTCGCGAGGCCTGTGCCCGAAAATATGGGGAGCGCAACTTGCGTCAGATTTTATCGCAATGAACTCGAAAGACAGCGCGATCTGCTGCACAGCGTCTGGAAGTGGGTTCTCGTGCCGATACTCCCCGGAATGGCACTGCTGGCCACCTATAATATCGCGATCGCACCGCCGGCTAAACGCTGGCAGCAATTTGGCTATGTTTTGTTGGAAGCCGCAATATTCTCCGCAGTTGTTTGGTTGAACATGCGGGCGGCGCGACGGCTTGACCGCAGGATCGCGGAAATCGACCGCGATCTAGGTGGCGTGTAAGGGCTCTTTGTACTGGCTTCAGTGCTTGCGCAAGTAACCGAGGGGAGACTTTGTGAAGCGAGCCTTCTTTCGTGCGGAATGCGCTCGGACAGGTGTTTCGCCGTTCGAGTTCCTCCAAGGTATAGAAAGTCATTTCCGGAGTGCGCAACGGGTGTGCGTTTGGGTTATTGTGATCGAATCACGGCTTCGGGTGCTGGGCGAAGAACTTCCACATGATATCGGTCGCCGGCAGCCCGTTGCGGCTCATTGCTGTACCAGGCCACATATGGTGTCCGCCCTGAATCGCATATAGCGCAACCCCGGAGCCATCTTTGCAACCTGAGTAGATGTCGATATGCACTTCCTTGGTTTCTTCATGCTTGGGCGTCGAGGAGCAGCCGTCCCTCCTTACCCAGAATCCGATGGCAGCTGCAACGGAAGTGTCCCACCGTCGTGGTCCCAACTGGAAAGGCGTCTCCCCGCCTTCGAACGGAACCAGGCGATCCGCCGCTCCATGAAAAATGACGACAGAGACAGCAGAGCTGGGATTGCAGTTGACATTCTGCGCGCCCTCCACCGGAGCAACCGCGGCAACCTGATTCGCAAGCTCGCACGCGATGCGAAAGGACATCATCGCACCATTCGATATGCCGGTGACATAGACACGCTTTAAATCGATGTCGTAGTCACTTTCAAGCTTGTCGATCAGCTTCCGGAAAAAGGCGATGTCATCAACGTTATTACTGAGCGCATAGCCGCAGCAGTTCCCAGCATTCCAGGTTGGTGCATGTCCAAGCCGGCTCGTGCCGGCTGGGTAGGCGACCAAGAAATTCTCCTTGTCGGCTACCGCGCTCATGCCAGACATCCGCTCGGCACTTTCAGCACTTTGTGTTGCTCCATGCAGCACCAGAACCAGCGGTAGCGGATGTTTGCCATCGTAGCTTGGCGGCGCGTGAACGAAATAGGATCGCAACCGCCCGTCAACCTCGATTGTGTTGTACTGCTCCGACGTCCCGGCACTGGCTTGAAACTGACGGAACATCGCGCCAGAAGCGAGTCCAATCACTACAATTGCAACTGATTTTGCGATCTTAGAGGCGAATGGTATTGGCCAGGTGTTCATGATGTCCGCGCAATTGCTTTCCCTGCGACATTCTTTCTCCACAACGCTCTATCCAGGTCCAGGCTTTTATGACAATGCTACATGGCTTTACACCCCTGTCTAATCCTCATCTCATTGCGCTGGACGCCCGTCTTTTCGCGAGTCAATGGTGTCAAAGGAGGGGAATG
>CAZDYZ010000830.1:0-6413 GCA_964509525.1 uncultured Acidobacteriaceae bacterium | reverse complement strand
ATCATGGGCATCAGCTATGCCCTTTACGAGGAGAAGATCCTGGATCCGGTGACCGGCCGCATGCTGAACCCGAACATGGAATTCTATCGCCTGGCTGGGATGGCCGATATTGGCGAGTTGAAGGTGCACATGATGACCGGTAAAGGCTACGACGAACGCGGTGTCATCGGACTGGCCGAGCCGCCCGTAGTCTCCCCTGGCGCAGCCATTTCTAACGCAGTAGCCAATGCAATCGGACTGCGGGTGCCCTTTCTGCCACTTACACCCAACCGTGTGCTCGAAGCGCTGGAGCAGGGAGGCGGCAATGCAAGCGTTTGAATATGTCAGCCCGACCATGAAAGAACAGGTTGCAACCCTGCTCGGTGAGGAAAGTGTCATCCTCGCTGGTGGCACCGATCTGCTGGCGCTGATGAAGGACAATGTGGTCGTCCCCAAGCGACTGGTTAACATCAAGCAGATCGACTTGCTGCGTGGCTTCAGCTATCAGCCGGGAGTTGGCCTGCGAATCGGCGCTCTCACTACTCTTGCCGAACTCGCAGAAGCCCAAACTGATCTGGCTGCTTACCCGGCGCTAAGCGAAGCCTTGAACGAAGCTGCCAGCCCCCAGATTCGCAACCTGGCAACCATCGGTGGCAATATGTGCCAGCGCCCGCGCTGTTGGTATTTCCGCAACGGCATGGGGATGATGGCTAAAGCGCCGGACGGCAAATCCATGCTGGTGGAAGGTGACAATCGTTATGCGGCGATCATGGGCAATGACGGACCGGCCTACTTTGTCAGTCCTTCCACGATCGCGCCGGTGCTCATTGCGTACGGCGCCAAGATCCGCCTTTACTCGGCCAAGAACCCGGGTAGCGGTGTGCGGGAGTTGCCGTTGGAGAGGTTTTTTACCATTCCCAAAGCCGACAACGAACTCGAGCACGATCTCAAGCCGGGGGAAATGGTCATCGAAATTGTCGTGCCCCCACCACGGAACCTGAAGGCCGCCACGTACGAGGTGAGGCAGAAGGCTGTGTTCGACTGGCCGCTGGCGCAGGCGAGTGTAGCCCTCGAAATGGACGGCAACATCGTCAAGAGCGCCCGGATCGTACTCGGCCATGTCGCACCCATTCCGTGGATCTCGTTGGAATCCGAGCAGGCAATCATAGGCAAGAGCGTCACCCCCGATACCGTCATGGCTGCAGCCAACGCGGCCGTGGCCAGAGCCAAGCCGTTAAGCGATAACAAGTACAAGATCACGCTGACCAAGGTGGCAGTGAAGCGCGCCATTCTTCAGGCTGGCGGACAAAGATTGGGAGGTGCCGCATGATGCCGGAGCTCGACGGTGATCGCTTCGATACCAACCGAGAGGACCTCTGTCCCGCCCTGTACTGGAAGGGACGGTTCATCCAGGTAGAACATGATGCCACCGTACCTGCTTCCAACGACGGCCTGTTCTGGTGCATGCATACCCAGACCTGTATCGGCCCGGATGGTGAGTTGGCCGAGCCGGGCAACTGCTCGTCGAAGCTCAGGGTGTGTCACGCGACAGGAAACTGCCTAAGAAGATAACTACGGGATCGATTTAAGATTCGTGGCAAATCGTCCTCGGGCAAGATCGCAACTGCTGTGGTTGGCTGCCGAGAGGGGCGAGTTAAAGCTCTAGGTCAAAAACGAGGGGCTGGTCCCTAAGTTAGGCCGGTTTGTTGGGCGTTCGGCCGGCCTGCGCCATCGCAGCCGTACGCGGTAGAAGAAGCGTTGCTGTTGCAGTTCGGCGAGTAGCCTTTGCGGCTGCTACTGCTCTGCGAGAGTCGACGGTCAACGGATCAGGCTGAGAGAAGTAGTTGTGTCGTCGTCTCCGGTCGCGTCGATTTGGCGGTTGACCGCCCCCGGATCCGCTGGGTCTCCGCGGTTGAAAGACGGTATCAGATCCCTCAGCCAGAATCGCATTCGCAACGGCCTGTGGAGAGATTTTGTAGCTGCCGTTCTTGATTGCCTGCCTCAGCACATCAACCCGCTCTTGCCGGATCTCCGGAAGAGTATCCAACTGCATTTTGAACCTCTCCACAGCATCGCTCCACTTCGACACATGCGCCTTCCCAGTGGCGGTTGGTGCTTCCGGTTGCGTCACTCCTTCCGGCTTACCCACCTTAGCCTCGTCACTGTGGCCCAATTCCGGCACGGTCGATGCATCTAAGCCGATTCTCATGGCACAATACCTCGTTTTGCTTCATTGCCCTACAATTGATTGATCGGCATTTCATGAGAAGGCTTTAATCTTTTCTTTGGATTTTTCACTCCAAGATATTGTTTGGATCGATTCTCCCTAGGCGTTAATTGTGACGGCCTCATTTCAAAAGCCATCTGTCATATCTCGCTAGTAGTAGCAGTTACCGCTTAGTGGTGGGAAATGCTAGCTTTTTCGTGCCATCTCGATGACTCGGCTGGCAAGAATGCAGATACCGCTTTCCCTGCATCACTCCCACAACTGGCGCCGCTGCAGCCTGGACGTAAACTCCCACGGCGATAACCTTGGCGCGTTTGCGGCTGCCCACTTTGCTAATTTGCGACCTTGACACAGAAGCTGGCGCCGTCGAAGCATGCTGCATCCATCCCAGGATTGCCAGATGGGATTGGCCGCTAGCTTTTGGATTGGCTCTGAGGATTCCGGGGTCTCGCCCTCTGGCATCTCCAGCAGCCAATTCGCCAGGAGAACGCTGGCCGCGATAGGGTTGTGGGCTGGTTCACCCTCGGTCGGCGACCGATCAGGTCCGGAAGCTAACAGGCCAGCACGCAAGCTATCAGACAGCGCGGCCTTCAGAGTAGGCGAAAGTGCCGGATTCCGCGAAGCCGCCAGGTTGGTCATACCTGGCAATTCGAAAAACAGTCCTGCAACATAAGATTGTTTTGGATTAGGGTTTCCCAACAGATTGGTCAACATCTCCGCAATGCAGGCTCGTTGCACACAGCGAATGTAGAGTTGGCGTAGTTTCGCACTCGCCCCACAAGTGAAGCTCGACTCCACTTTGTGTGCGCTGTTCACCATCTCGAGCAAACGATCGCACCCCACCGTAACCACGGCCAGGGGAAACTGCCAGATTCCACCGTCGCCGTTACGTTCGAGGTTGGCCACTTGCAAGGTCCCGAATGCCAAGCCGGGATCCAACGCCACTACGGAGCTGGTCAACTCGAGGTCGACTGTGCCGTCCTGGAGCAGGAGCGTGAGCAGTGCGGCGGAACGCGCCAGGATGGGAAGACCAAAGATTGGAAAGTCTGGTTGGCAGAGACAAGAATCACGCGACGTTGCCAGACCACCCGCCCTGCCCAAACGGTTTTCAATTGTGGTCGGTTCGGCTGCGCAATCCATGGTCTCTGCCTTCTACCTTCATCGGCTGGCAAAAAGACCCGCTTTAGTAGGAAAGTTCCCAGAATAATTGACCAGGATGGTGAATAACCGACTTGGTTTGCGCAGGTTAGCGGAAAGGAGAAAGACAATCCGTCGCCGGACAGGATTGTAGTCACATAAGGCCTCAGGGCAGCACTGGTCCCGCAGGCGCGCGCACCGTACTGTCCAGCTCAACGGCACTTGTTTCATTGCAGACAAGAAGGTGTGCGGTCCCGCGCAACCCGCCCCTGATATCGCTCGGCGATGCAGGCTCCGCTCCTGGTTGAGGGGAGCACTGCGTCGGGGCAAACCGGGAAGAATCTTGCCCCACCACTGGCGTATGGTGCGGAGCGCGCTTATTGCTCAATACCGTTTCCATAAACCTGCCACCGGTTTGCTGGCACGGGTTGCTGAGGCAAGCGCGGCCGTCCGCGCCTGCTGCCGGCTGTCCAGCGCAGCGCGCAGTCGAGCTACAGCCACGGAATGGATCTGCGAAACCCGCGATTCACCTACGCCCAGTACCACCCCTACTTCCTTCATGGTGAGCTCTTCCTGGTAATAGAGCGCGACCACCTGTTGCTCGCGCTGTGGCAATTGAGCAATGGCGTCGGCCAGCACTTTCTTGCGCTCACCCTGCATGCAGAGGAACAGGGGATCCTGATTGGCAGGACCGGGAATGGTCTCCGCCAAGTTGGTTTCCCGTCCATCTTCCAGAGATTCGATCTGCAGGCTGCCAACCTCCAGCCCGCGAATCTCGTTCAGCATGTGCTGGAAGTCCTCAAGGCTCATTTCCATGGCTTGCGCCAACTCTGGCTCAGTGGCCAAGCGGCCCAACTCTGTCTGCAGCTTCTGCATGGTGGATTCCAGACGACGTGCCTTTCGGCGCAGATCGCGTGGGCTCCAGTCCATGTCCCGCAGGCTGTCAAGGATGGCACCGCGGATGCGGAACTTGGCGTAGGAGGAGAAACGCACGTTTTTGCTGGGATCGTACTTGTTCATCGCATCCATCAATCCCACGATACCGGCGTGCAAAAGGTCGTCAAATGGCACGTGTTGGGGCAGACGCTCGTGAATGCGGCGAGCGATGTATTTCACCTGCGGCAACTGTTCCATTAGCAGCTGCTCGGAGTCCCCCAGCGGTTCACCGACGTGCTCGTAAGCTTGAGCGGTGGACATGCTTCCTCCTCATCGAATCACTCCCAACCACTGCACCTGATCACGGGTGGGACCTCTCCAGGCGAAAGCATCACCGTCTTGGGCAGGAACCGCACACGGGTCTGATTGGTAGGCGCGCTCTGCGTGCCCGATACCTGGGGGAAAAAATGAAGAATCACTGTCAGCTGTACCGGCGCTGTCATTGACAACAACGCCACCAGGGTTTGCCGCAGCGATGGCAGGAAGGGAATCCTCCACGATCCGCCGCTGCGATTCGTTGCGCGAACGTGCAGCATCGGGTCGGAGGAACCTCTGGCCCGTCGCCTCTGACTGCCCGGCGGTCAAGCGCTCTGTGCCGACGGCCAGGCCATCACCAATTGCTGTGCATGGGTGCATCGTAGTCATCGTTGCCGCTCACACCATTCCGTCAGCCGTGCAGAGAAATCCGACGACTCGCCCAGCCGGGCCAGCAGGTTGACGGACGCCGATCCGCCGCCCACCAGAAACTGTTGGTTCTCAAACTCGATTACCGCGACAAAGCGCGTCCTGCCCAACGCCAAGGTCTCGCACAAGCGCAGTCGTCGTGTCGCTTTGCGCGCTCGCACCTTGACTAGCGCACCGCCTATCCAGTCCCGCCAACGGGGCCGCCGGACGGCTATGGCTTCATCCAGCTTGTCCACGCTTGGTTGCATCGCACTCCTTCAAACGACATCGTTAATCCGCATGCAACATCGGCCCAGCTTCGGCTCGTCCGATCAGTTGTCGCTTCACACGCAGGCGAATCTGCATTCCCATGGCTCCACTCCTTGGGCGGGATCTTTAAAATGTGCCGCCGGAAGCTCTAGCGACACGGGCACGACAGTCAACCGGGCAATCACCGGTTGACCGCCGTGTCATGGTGTCCGGAAGAATGGAAGTAGCCGCGGCAGGAAGTTGATGTTCGTTCACCTTTGAGCCTCGATCCCACGTCACACTGCACGCGCAGTTATCCGCGTCGAGTAGCAACAGTTGCAAGCAGATTGCCGTACGGATTAAGAAAAACAGGCAAGCTGAACCGGAGTTGGCCCGCTAGAACTCTTTGTGTTTTGCGGCTTTAGCAGATCGACTGTGGAGTTCGCCGCTACCCTCGCAAGACAGGCTGTCGAAAACGGTCAGAGAATTAGGAGGATTTCATGAGTGGGATCTGAAGATTGTGCAGCGTCAGACAAAACCGATCTCCACCACTTTTCCGCAAGGTTATGCACGGTGCGGCGCATGCCCGCAGGTACGAGATTCGGTGCAGCGTCACACGTAAGCGTCGACCCAACCGAATGCGTTGGCCGCGAGCAGGATTCGTGATGATTGGACGGTTCCTCTCATGATGCAGAGTGGATGGCCGACTGGGAAACACGGTTGACGGCTCTTGCCGCGAATCATGGTGGTTTGGCCTAGTACGCGTTCAAGCGTGCCCGCCAGCGGTCGCCAACTTCGCGATATCACTGCCCGGTAAGCCCAGATGCTCGAGGAGAATGGGTCCGCCCTCGGCGAGAATGGAAGCACGTTCGATCACGTGCTGAAGCTCGCGCACATTTCCAGGCCAAGAGTGTTTCTCCAGCAGTTGCACGGTATCCGGTGACATTCCCGCCTTGGCATTCTCTGGGTCAAACATCCGCAGAAAGTGGCACGCCAGGGGTTCAATGTCCCCGTGACGTTGCGCCAGAGGTGGCAACTCAATTGGAAACACTGAGAGGCGATAGAAAAGGTCTTCGCGAAACTGCTTGCGCTCCGCCAACTGGGCGAGATTGACGTTGCTTGCCGCCAGTACCCGGACATCAACTCGGAACACATCTGAGCTACCCAGACGTTGTACTTCGCCCTGCTCGAGGAAGCGCAGTAGCTTGGCCTGCATGCCCAG
>CAZDYZ010000829.1:0-5443 GCA_964509525.1 uncultured Acidobacteriaceae bacterium | reverse complement strand
AACCTTTGATTTCGGATCGCTCGATGGTAATAACTCGTGTACGTTACCGTGGCAATCCTGGCATTTGGCGACGTTGCCGTTGCCGGCCGCCGCGGCCTTGGCGTGGACACCGTGATCATAAGCTGTTTGTTGGTCAGCGTGACAGGTGGCGCAGGCAGGTCTGGCTGGGGCCGGTTCGTGCGGAAAGCCCTTGATGTCGCTGTGACAATCAATGCAACCGAAGACGCCGTGGGTTGACGCCTTAAACTTCGCGTCATCGACGTGCAAGCTGACCTGCTTGCCGTTCTCGTCTTTCGTCAGACCAGAATCGTTGTGGCAAGCCAGACATTCCTCATTGCTTATCTTCGGAGCGGTCTTTGCCGCAGCGACCGTTAAGAGCAACAAGACGACAGACAGCACCAACCCGCAACGCTTCACGAGACTCCTCGCTTTCGCCTGCGCAATCACTGCATTGGGTAACACTCAACCATGGCTGAGGAGGCCGTGGAGGGACAATGAGTGCGCTCACATGAGAGTGTGACAGGGGTCACGCGGTCTCGTGCTTCTAACAGCCTGAGCTACAGCAAGTTACGCTGGTAGGCATCTGCGGATTATCGGTGTTGTGACACGCTGAGCTAGAACGCGTACCGTAGAGCGAGCGTTGTGTTGTTCGCGTGGAAGTAACGTGGTGCGGTTGGTCCCACAAAGGAGCCTTCGGCGTACTGGTAATAGTTATAGCCAGCCTTGAAAGTGACGTTCTTGTAAACATTCACATCCACCGCAGCCAAGGGCGACTGATAGATAGAGGAAAGCGGCCCCAACGGCTGCAGCGTATTGAACTGCGTCGTATTGCCCTGGTTGTCCACGATGCTGTAGCCCAGCCGCATGGCGACACGCTCGATGGGCGTCAGCATCAAGGCGAAATAACCGAACTGGGTGTGGGTCTGATAGATGCCATAAACCTGCTTGAGGGTAGAGTCACCGAGGCAGGTGGTCGATCCCGGAGGGAGCACCGAGCCGGCAAAGCAGAGGTAGGTGTTCTGCTGGATGGCGTCGAAGTTATAGGCCAAGTCGAGTCCCCAGTGAGGGTTGGGATTGATCATGGCGTTGAACATGGTGACGTAGTTGTGCTGGTTGAAGTTGATGCCCGTGGTGTCGTTGGTGGCGTGCTCATAGATCAAATTCCCACCAAGCGTCAGCCATGGACGCGGAGTATAGGAAACATTGCCCTTGATGTTGAAAAACCCAAGCGGATCGGTACGATAGATCCAGTTGTCGGCACCGCCGAATTGCGCATCGAAGTTGGCGTGCAAGGCGCTGCCCTTGCGAAACCAGGCGCCAAGAACCCCGGCATAGCGGTTGATCTCGGTTGTCGGGTTGCCAAACGGCGCAATCACCCCGATAAACGTGCAACTGCCATCGGGGTTCAGCGGGACGCCCGCACAGTTCCCACGGTTCGGATTGTTCGGGTAATAGATGTCACCCAGCGCTGCCTGATATGTGCTTCCAGGCTGAATGATGTAGTTCGTCCAATTGAACCCGGCGCGCACGCCAAAGAAACGCGAGAAATCGTATTGCACCTGGAAGTCGTTCTGCTTCATGTTCTGGTAGATCAGGTTAACGTTTGTCTCGTTGGTAATGTCGGCGGGCGAGCTGGAGCCGTGCAGTAAGGTCGTGGGCGGAAAGAAGGCAATGGGAGAAAGCAGTGTTGCGGAGCCCGGGGCAGCAGTGTAGTAACTTGCCTCGAGATCCAGAAAATCGCCGGCCACACTGAAGTTGCGGAAGCGGAAGGTTTCCACCAGCCGTAGCCGGTCGTTGAGGTGGATCGTGGCCGAGACGTCGGCGGAAGAAGAGTTCCATCGTGCGCTGGAGCTGCTGCCTCCGGTATTGAAGGCAAGCTCGCTGGTACGAGTGATCAAACCGCTGAACGTCTGGTAGAGCGGCGTGCTAGAGCTCGCATGGCTGTACTGATATTGACCGTTGAAGTCCAGCCACTTCAGCGATGACGACGTCAGATTGATCTGCTCCGTCGGAATAAACGTATTGACGTGCTGGTTCAGGCCGTATGTGAAGTAACCGTTGCATGAGGGATTGGCAATTCCGTTCATCAGCGGTGCACTGCACGGGCTCCCACTGTTGAACCAGGAAAGCCCGAATGTTACAGGGGTTCCGTTAGGCAGCGGCCACGAATTGAAACCATTCAGACCTTGAGTGGCGCCGCCGTTATACCACTGCAGCATTTGCGTGTAGCTCAGTGTGGTCTTCTTGTTCACTCGGAAATCAGCTCCGAAGCGGAAGCCGTTCAGAGTGCTGTCCCAGTTCTGGTTGGTGAGCGCCTCCGTGCCCTGGTGGTCGCTGCTGAACGCTGGCCCGATGATGCGGTTGTGGTTGAAGTCCACGCGAAACGAGAGGCGTCGCATGGGTAGAGCCACCAGATCGAAGTTGTACAGATTCTGGCGATCGTAGAAACCGTGAGGCGAGTTGAGGATGGGAATGAACAGCGTTCCCCCGCTGGGCGGATTCAGGGGGTTGGCGAACAGGTCGTAATCAAAGTAGTTCTGCACTTTCTGGTAGGTGAAACTGAAGTTGTACCAACGGTATTTCGCCACTCGCAAACGGGCCGCCTGCTCAGGATCGCCTCCCCAACCAAAGCTGTTGAGCGTCAGGGTGTCGAAGATGTCCTCGTGGGTCAGCGAGCGCATGGTGAGCGACTGCTCGAGAATGCGCGCCCCAGTCTGGTAGTTGACCAGGGTGTCGTACATGGCCTGGCTGCCATTGACCTCCGCGATGCGGCCGCCCAGCTCAATCGACTGGTCAACCTGAAAACCGCCGATCTGTTTGCCTTCTCCGGCGGCAGGCTGTGAACCGGCAGGGGGAGATGGGGTACCGGAGGAGGCAGGCTGCTGCGTTTGATCCGAACTTTGGGCAAATGAGCTGCCCAGTAAGAACAGGCAAGCGACCGCAAGAGCAAGCCCAGAAGAATAAGCGCCGAGATTCCGTCGAGCGTCCATTGCATGTCTCTCAACTACCGGAAGAACACCGGGTCGAAATTGGAACCGTGGATCTGGGTGTGGCACAGGGTGCAGGCCTGGTATTTCGTGGCCTGGTTGTGGAACGATGGGGCGCCAGGCGCCGCTCCGTTCATGTTCGGCGTATGACAACGGAGACAAAGGAAGTTGACGTTACTGACCTGCAGCAGACGCGGGTTGGTAGAGCCATGCGGCGTGTGGCAGGACAGGCAGCCTTCGTCGGTCTTCACCGGAGCATGTTCGAAGACGAATGGCCCCATGGTGTCGGTGTGGCACTTGGTGCAGACAGCGAATTGACCAGCGGCGGTCCGCACTTGGTGGCCGGTCTGAGTTCCATGCGGATTGTGACAGTCGCTGCATTGGATGAGCCCGACATCAACCCGATGTCGGTAAGGCCGGGCAAATTCAGCCTTCTGTGCCGCATGACATCCGTAACACAGCGCGGTCTGCGGCTTTTTCAGCATGAAGTTGACATCCTCGGAACCGTGCGGGCTGTGGCAGGATGTGCAACTCACACCGCTGGCCAAGTGTTCCGACCTGGAGAAGTTTTGCGTCTCCAGACTGGATTGGTGGCATTTTGTACAGATCGCTGCTGTTTGAGCCGGGCTTAGCGTTTCGAAGCGGACGATCTTGGTAACGTCGCCGCCGCCATCAACATGCGCCTGCGCGGGTCCATGACAAGCCTGGCACCCATGCTGGTCACCCTTGAGCAACGCGGCATGAGGAGTACCGGCAAAATGTTTATCCCACAATTCCTGGTGGCATGTCTTGCAAATATCAGTTTCGGCATACTGGCCGCCAGTCTGGCCGGGAAGCGCCGACGAGGCTTGCGGATTCTGGCTGCTTGGGTGTTGCTGCGCTGACGCTCCGATAGTCAGGCACCAGGCGGCGAGCAACGCGGACAAGAATAGCGGCTGCGATCGATGGCTGGCGAAGGTCATCCTGGCTCCTGAACAATCTCTTGCGCCTTAGTGTACATCCCGGCAACGGATCGCGAACTGATGACTCAGGTCCCCAACCATACATCAAACCTGGAACGGTGTGAACACCACCTGTGTGCTGTTGAACCCCAAGAAGAAACGCTCGCAAAGTGACGAAAGGCGAAGGAATTCAGACCATCACGACGCGCCGGCGGATCGCCATGCGAGGATGACGATTGTGTCCGGTCGCAATGTTGCGCACACGTTCATAGGCGCCGTGGAGATCCTGGCTCAGCATCTTCACGATCTGTAGGCAGACTTCCCGGTGCTCGCGCAGAAATTTCAGCAGTTCTCTTCTGCCTACAAAAACGACTTGGGAATTGTCTAGTAGCTCTGCCGTGATCTCATAGGGGGTATTGGAAAGGACAGCGCCTAAGCCCAACACTTCTCCCGGACCGGCCACCCTCAAGATGAGGCGCCTGCCGGACTCGGAGCAGATGGACAGTTTGGCGCGACCGTCGCACAGAATGTAGATGCCACGGACCGGCTTCCCTTCGGCGAACAGGACCGTATTTCGGCGATACAACCCCAGTGATTTGATCTCGTCGAAGGCTTTCAGCGATTCGGCAGGCATGTCGCAAAAAAACCGGTCGGGACGGAAATCGCAACTCATGCAACTCGATTCCACCGTGGTCTCCATGATGCGGTAATACCGCCCTCGACCGCCTCAACGCTGTGATTGCAGTCACTGTTTTTCGTGACCCTGTTCACAAGGTACCGTCAGGCAGGGCTTGCTTGAAGTGAGGTACAGACTGCGACGGAAGTCCGCGAGCGCCTGTTAACAAAGCAGGCGATGCTTCAAATTGAGGTACAGATCTCCCCCGAGAAAGGCGCTATGTGTCCCGCCCGCCCAGCTCTTTCCCTGCCTTAGGGAGTGACAGCCATTGCCTTCAGGGCCGCCTTGTTGCGGATCAACAGGGTTGAGCCTTTAGACTGTACAATCTGCCGTCGCTTCAGGTCGGCAAACAACCGGGTAACAGTTTCCCGAGAGGTGCCGATCATCTGAGCGATCTCCTCGTGTGTGAGCGCCAACTTCACCCGCGGCTCGGCTTTGCTGGCTTCACCGTTCTTGGCGCTCCACTCCAGCAGAAGCTTCGCCAGTTTCTCCGCCGCGGAATGGGAGAGTCCCAGCGCACGGATTTCGCGGCAGGCACTGTTGTACTTGTCGCTGAGCTGCTCGGCGACCCGCAAGCAGGCGTCGCTGTGTTCCCTCAGGAAGCGCAAGAAATCTTCGCGTTTGACGAAGTTCACCTGGCATGGGTCCACGGTCTCGGCGGTTAACTCGTAAGGCTTGCCGCTAACCGTGGCACTGAGGCCCAGCACCTCTCCAGGTTCGGCGATTTTCAGGATCAGGGTCTTGCCATCAGTGGAGCAGATGGAAAGCTTTACGCGACCTTTGCACAGCACAAAGATGCCCCGCGGCGTTTGTCCCTCGACAAACAGCACCGCACCCTT
>CAZDYZ010000828.1:0-4997 GCA_964509525.1 uncultured Acidobacteriaceae bacterium | reverse complement strand
GACGATCGCATCTTCGTGTACATTCACACGCGCTCGGCAAAGACCGGCGACATCGAGGAAAAGATGCTGGCGCTCGAAGCGGCCGGGCATCCGGTGCTGCGTCACACATTGCACGATCTGCTCGATCTCGGAGAGGAGTTTTTCTTGTGGGAGTTCGCCACTGCCGTTGCGGCATGGCTGATTGGCGTTAACGCATTCGATGAGCCCGACGTGCAGGAGTCGAAAGACAACACCAAGCGCCTGCTCAGCGAATACGTCCAGAGCGGCGCTCTTACGTCACAGAACCTGATCGTTGCTGACAACACGTTGCGCGTCTTTGGAGACGTTGAGACCCGTGATGTATTACGCCGGGGAGGTTCGTCCTTGCAGGACATCCTCTCAGCCCACATCGCGCGGCTGAAGCCCGGCGATTACTTCGCCATTGCCCAATACATCGAAGAGCTAAACAACTATGAAGCATTACTGCAGGAGATCCGAGTCGCGATCCGCGACGAAAAGAAGGTTGCTACCACGACCGGCTACGGCCCGCGTTTGCTGCACTCCGCCGGGCAGTTGCACAAGGGTGGCCCTGACAGCGGCCTGTTTATCCAGCTCGCTTCCGACGACATCAACGATATCGAAATCCCCGGGGAGAAGTTCACGTTTGGTGTGCTGAAACGCGCCCAGGCACTGGGTGATTTCGAGTCGCTGTCAGCTCATCGTCGCCGGGCCATTCGAGTCGATCTCGGGGCGGACGTAGAAAAAGGCCTTCGACGTCTTCTAGCTTTGGTCAAGACAGCAATTTCGCCGGCCCCGGTCATGGAGGTCGCGCGGAGATAGGCACCGGCTGACGCCCCTTCCGGAGCCGTCGCCTGAGACCCGCTGCGCGGAGGACATTACCATGAGCACTATCGTTCAGCCTGTACCCCATAAGGTTCCGAAGCCCGAGTTGCCCACAGCTGACTCGTGCCTGCTCGTCATTTTTGGGGGAACCGGCGACCTTACACGCCGAAAGTTGATTCCGGCGCTCTACGATTTAGGTTGTGTCGGTTGCACGCATCGCAACTTCGATGTGCTCGGCATCGGACGTACGAAGCTTACCGAAGACGACTACCGCGCTCGCCTGGGCGGCGGTGCCGCGAGCTCACAAGACGCTCGCAACTTCAGCCACGAGGGCTGGAACGAATTCGCCAAGCGGCTGCATTATCTGATAGGCGATGCCAATCAAGCTGAATTCTATCCGTACCTCAAGGCGAAGATCGAAGAGATGCAGAAAAACGGCGCCAGCAGAAACATTCTGTTCTATGTCTCCACGCCGGCCTCGCTTGCGCCACCTATTGTCGAAGGTCTGGGTGCTTCAGGCCTGGCGCATAACAGCGACGGTTGGACACGGATCATTCTAGAGAAGCCCTTCGGTCGTGACCTCCAGAGTGCACAAGAGTTGAACGAAATTGTTGCGCGCGTGTTCGACGAGCCATCGGTTTATCGCATTGACCATTACCTCGGCAAGGAGACAGTGCAGAACATCATCATGTTCCGCTTCGGCAACTCCATGTTCGAACCAGTTTGGAACCGTAACTACATCGAGTACATCGAGATCACCGCTGGCGAGAAACTCGGCGTGGAGACCCGCGGTGCATTTTACGAAGAAACTGGAGCACTGCGGGATATGGTTGCTAACCACATGCTGCAGTTGCTGATGTTGACCGCGATGGAGCCGCCTGTCACCTTTGACGCCGAATCGGTACGCGGGCATAAGGTGGATGTGTTGCGCGCCATTTCTCCGATGTCGAAGGAGGAGGTCGCGCGGCGCACCGTTCGGGGGCAGTACGGCCCGGGGCAGATTGATGGCCAACCAGTCGCTGGTTACTGCCAGGAACCTGGCGTCCATCCCAATTCGCTCACCGAGACCTATGCGGCAGTCGAGTTCCACATTGACAACTGGCGGTGGGCCGGAGTTCCCTTTTACGTCCGAGCCGGCAAGCGCCTGGCAAACCACATGACGGAAATCGCCGTTCACTTCAAGCGTACACCGCAGGCGTTGTTCTCCCGCAACCCCAAGGATGTACATCACAACGTTATTGCTATGCGTATTCAGCCCAATGAGGGCATCTCGCTGAGTTTTGGCGCCAAACAGCCCGGCTTACAGATGCGCGCCATCCGCGTGGACATGGACTTTTCCTACCACGACGCGTTTGGCACTGAAACCCCTGCAGCTTACGAGACCCTGCTGCTCGATGCCATGCGAGGCGATCCCACATTGTTTACGCGGCGCGACGAAGTCGAGGCGGAGTGGCGCATCATCACCCCCATCGAGGAGGCCTGGGCCGAGCTTCCGCCCCCGCAATTTCCTAATTATGCAGCGGGTAGCGAGGGTCCCGAAGCGGCGGACCATCTCATTAAGTACGACCACCTTAGGTGGCGACCGCTCAAACGTGAGGACGGGTGGAACCTCTGATGAGAGGGACGAGTTTGATCCGACGAATGCAGCGGTCATCTCCCTGGATGGTACTTGCTTGAGTTGTCGCAAAGAATTCCCAGGCTCAGGGGTTACGCACAGTGCCCTTCCGCGTCGAAACCTAAGAACCGACCGTGGCCCCACCAGCGTGTCTGTCGGCATTAATTGGGGAAGGAGCCGCGGGGTCCAGAGAAGACTGTCAATCCGCTTCAAGAATTCATAGCTACTAATGCCTGCTCGTCGCCGCAAAAACCGGGCCCTGCTGTGGTTGCCGTTGACGCTCCTCGTTTTTTGGGCCATTGCTATTGGGTGGCTCCTTACCGGACCCGAGCAGGTCGAGATTTGGTTACAGAATCGTGTGCTGATGGCTTTGCGCGAACACTATCACGGCGATGTTCGGCTCCAGAACCTCCGGGTCACGCTCACACCGATCTTTCAGGTGACTGCGGATAACTTCGTGCTGCCGAACCGCAACCGCGCCGACCTTCCTCCCTTGATTACGGTGAGGCACCTCACCGTGCAGACCCCTCTTTTCGAGTTGTTGCGCACTCCCGTGCATCTCAGCTGGATGAAGCTTGACGGACTCAAGATTCAAGTGATTCCCAATCGCGACCACGCAGTCAACACAGTCGTCAATCCCAGGTACCACACGCATCTTGCGAATTTCGTTATCGACAAAGTGGAGGCCGACGAAACTGAACTCGACATCCTGCGTAAAGATCCTGGGAAACAACCACTGGAGTGGGAGATCCGAAAACTCAGGTTAAGTAGCGCCGGCATCGGCCAGCCAATGAGGTTCCAGGCCAATTTGACCAATCCAACGCCGCCGGGAGTGATTGAAACCACCGGCCACTTCGGACCGTGGAATTTCGATCAGCCATCCGCGACCGCCGTAGACGGCCACTACAGCTTTCAGCACGCCGATCTCTCTGTCTTCACTGGTATCTCCGGGATCCTGTCGTCCACCGGGGATTACATGGGGACTTTGCACAACATTGTGATCGATGGTGCCACCGAGATTCCCGATTTCCAACTGGATAACGGCGGCCAAGCGGTGCACCTTACTACAAGGTTCCACGCTACGGTTGACGGCACCAACGGCAACACGTATTTGCAACCGGTAAATGCGCATTTCCTGAACTCCAATATCACAGTTACAAGGGGTGAAATCGCGGGTAGCCCAGGCCAGAAAGGCAAGAGCATCGTGCTGGATATCGATACCCACGATGCCCGTGTGCAGGATTTTCTCCTGCTCGCAAGTAAGGCGGAACGAGCGGTGTTGACGGGGCAACTAAAACTTCAGGCGCAGCTAACTTTGCCACCGGGGAACGATCGGGTGCTACAACGGATACTGTTGAACGGACGCTTCAATGTACCCGACGCGAATTTTAACAATGATCTCGTAAGAAAAGTCATAACTGAAATGAGCCGCCTAGGTCAGGGAAAACCTACCGACACGAGCATCGAGGATGTGCTCGCAGAGTTGGAGGGAGATTTCCGGCTGGAAAAAAGTGACATGCACTTCAGCAAGCTTCAGTTGTTGGTGCCGGGTGCCGCGACGCAGTTGAAAGGGTCTTACGGCCTGCACAGCCACGAGCTCAATTTCGTAGGTGATGTGCAGTTTGATGCCACAGTCTCGCAAATGATAAAGGGTGGCGGTCGTTGGATGGTACTGCTCGATCCCATCTTCATGAGGCACGGAGCAGGAATGTATCTGCCGGTTAGCATTTCTGGAACCAGAGAGCATCCGCAGATTAAGCTTAAGTGGAAGAAGATCTTCAAGGGCTAACCGCGACTCCTCACATCCTGCACGCGGCCCTTCCATTCTCCGCCGCGACCCGACCAATACTTCACTGCCGAGCGCAAGGTCGCCCATGAATAGAAAATCGCGCTGAAAGGCAGCGTCAGGGCCCAGAGGGGGCGCAGACGGTAGAACCGAACAATCGGAATATAGGTAACCATCATCAGTACATAGGCGGTTGCGCCGGCTGTCCTGAGTCCGCGCGATCCACTAAAAGGCAACGCCACGGGCATCAGATACGTCAGCATCAACGCCACCAGCGTGCCCATCAACAGCCAGACCGAATGCCGCAACTGGTTAAAGGCAGTGCGTGTGATCATGCGCTCGATTTCACGGAAGGATTCGTAGGTGCGCAGGCTGCGCGCATTGGATGTGATTCCAAGCCATACCCTACCACCGCTGCGCTTTACTGCTGCAGCCAGCGCGCAATCGTCGATGATCTCGCTCCGGACGGCGGCAAGTCCGCCCGCACGCGCGAGTGCCGCTGGCCGAACCAGAATGCACCCTCCAGCCGCACCGGCAATCTTGCGCCGGGGATCTCGAACCCACTCTGGCGGATACAGCATGAAGAAGAAGAACACGAACGCAGGGATGAGCAGTTTCTCAGCAAGGCTTCGGCACTGGAGCGTCACCATGAACGAGGCAAGATCATAGCCGCCCTCCTCGGCTATTGCGACAAGTGTGGCTACATTCGCTGGTAAGTGGTGAATGTCGGCATCAGTGAGCAGCAGAAATTGGGGCTGCAAGGCAAGCGCCCGT
>CAZDYZ010000827.1:0-1706 GCA_964509525.1 uncultured Acidobacteriaceae bacterium | reverse complement strand
CTCGTATCTGCCGCCACATGTCCGGTCCGTGGTTCCAGAGCACCGTCACGAGCCAACCCATGGCGGGTGTACCGGGACGCTTTCCGGCCAGATCGGGGGCAACGCGACCTCCCAACCCATTAACGGAATGGCAGATGCCGCACTGCTTGTCACCGAAGAAGAGTGCAGCGCCATTTTCGGGTACCCCGACGACGTAGAATGCGTGGCGACCGGGCACCGATCTGCGCACTTGCAGGAATATCGTAACTATTAAGGCTGCAGCAAAGAAGCCTGCAGGGATCCAAAAGAAAAGCTGGTTGCGTCCACTCAGCATTGCCATATGCAGAACTCCTCTCATCATGCCGAGCTTGGTGAAATCGCGCATAACCCTCTTTCCCAGAGCAGCGAGCCCCGGTAACCACATATATAGAGGAGAGCGATCAGCGGCATCCGGACTGATCAAAGCCGAAGCCACGTTGCTCGACACATCGACACGGCTCGTTCTCAGGAGCACCCATATAATAATGATGATATGCGGCGAGATCGTCGTACCACTAGTTCTGATGACCTCCTGGTTCGCCTTCAGGCTTACGTCTTCAACACCGACGTTCACTGGGCTGGGCTATCGAGTATATGGCGCATGTCGCAACTTGTGGATGGCAGTATAAGCTGAGGGTAAAGAGGCCCAGCCCATCGCAATTTGTGTGTGGCCGCCACCCCTTCGCACCGGTTTGCAGAAACGGCTACTGTAAGGTATGCTGCGGTGCAGCATACCTTTTAATCCTCCGGTACCCGGGAGTCGCGATGCCCAGGACGTTCACAGCTCATCCAGCCGACGTTGTGGGTTACAGCCGTTTGGCAATCGATGCTGTTTTGCGACTCACGGACTTGGTGGAAGCTGAGCACCACAATATTTCACGTGCGCCTGGCGTGTTTGGCCGCCCTGCCCAGGGAGGGACGCACGGGATCAGCGGTTTGGTCTACAAGAGTATTCGTGGCGTGACCAAACTTGTTGGTAGCAGCCTTAACGTCGGCTTGGCGCCATTGTTATTGTTGGATGAGGATGCTCACTCGACTCTGGAACGAGAAGCAACTGTCGCCGTGCTGAACGGCATTCTTGGCGAACACCTGGTCGCCACCGCAAATCCCCTCGCGATTACAATGCGGTTGCGTCGCCAAGGGCTGCCTTTAAAGCTCCAACGTAATGCTTTATCCTCTGCCATTCCAAAAGTCAGTAGTAAGCTTCTGATCCTTGTACACGGCCTCTGTTGCAATGATCTGCAGTGGTTTCGCCAGGGGCACGACCATGGACGGGCGCTATCCCGCGACCTGGGATGCACGGCCGCATATCTGCACTACAACTCCGGGAGGCATGTCTCCCATAATGGACGGGAGTTTGCCGCCTTACTCGAATCTTTGGTGCAGGAATGGCCGATCACGATAACAGAGTTGTCAATTGTCGGACATAGCATGGGAGGTCTGGTCGCACGCAGCGCCTATCAATATGGCTGCAGTGCCAGCCACAGGTGGCCGCGGTACCTGCGCAAACTGATCTTCTTGGGAACGCCCCATCACGGAACACCTCTGGAGCGTTGGGGTAACCTTATCAATGTTGGTCTGGACTTAAGCCCTTATACGATCGCGTTTGCCAGACTTGGCAAAATCCGCAGCGCCGGGATTACCGATCTTCGCTACGGCAACCTGCTCGATGAAGATTGGAATGGCTC
>CAZDYZ010000826.1:0-2155 GCA_964509525.1 uncultured Acidobacteriaceae bacterium | reverse complement strand
TCAGCAGCGGTAAAGTGAGTGTAGCATGGCTTTCGCAGCGCCTCGGAAGGGGTGCGCATCAAAGCAGTAATGCAGTTTTACTCCCACATCGACATCACGCGAGGAGCGTTGCGCCGATGGTTCGTGGCGCAATGTTATGACTCGGCTATGGTTGGCGCCCTTTGGTGGCTTGGGCTCGAATACTTGCATTTGCCGTGGGTACCGTTTTGGGCAATTCTCGGAGCGCTGCTGCAGTTTATCCCTCAGCTCGGAATCGTTCTGGCAGCGATGGGTCCGGCGATGGTTGCTCTGTTCGTCGGCGGTTTTGAGCAATTTCTCTACGTGATCATCCTTTATGGGGGAATTGTTGTCATCGACGGACTGCTTTTGCAGCCAGTGATCATGCGACGTACCGCGCAGATTCCGATCTGGGCATCGATGATCATTCCCATCCTACTGGGTATCCTCTTTGGCTTCTGGGCATTACTGCTCGCAGGACCGCTTCTGGCCGTGGTTTTTGCATATAGAGCACATCAAAAACGGGTCAGTAAGTCGATTCCGCACCAGACAGCACCGGGTCAAGAGATCACCGGCGGACGCCTGGTCTCGCCAGGTACACCCTCTGGTTGCATGCCGCCACACGATGACACGCTGTAGCTTGCTGCGCAATGCTTAGCTTCGAAGGGTGCTCCTTGCACGCCCTGAGGAACTCTGGGTTCGAACAGCAGCGAGACGCAACGCTGAAGCAGTGCGAGCTGACAGAGGTTTCGTCTCCGTTTTCCACATCTTCCTCAGCCTGCAAGCACGTTATCAGGCGAATAGAATAGGAGCCGTAAGCGAAGGTTCGGAATGCCTCAAGGCCAGTTCGTACATCTCCATCTTCATACTGACTTCTCCCTGCTCGACGGCGCCTGTAAGATCGAGCGTCTCGTTAGTCGTGTCAGCGAACTCGACATGCCTGCCGTGGCGATAACCGACCACGGCAACATCTTCGGTGCGGTGGCCTTCCATAACGCGGCCAAAGAGGCCGGCGTCAAGCCGATTCTCGGGTGTGAACTCTACATCTGCAAGAAGGAGGACCACCGCGCCCCTCCGGAGGGCGACACTTACAACCACCTCGTAGTGCTTGCCGAGAACGACGAAGGATATCGCAACCTGGTCAAGATTGTCTCTGAGGCGTCGCTGCGCGGCTTCTACTACAAGCCGCGCGTGAGCAAGAGATTCCTAGCTGAGCACGCCAAGGGATTAATTGGCCTGTCTGCTTGTCTGAAAGGCGAAGTCGCGGAGAGTCTTACAGAAAGCAGGTACGAAGCTGCGCGTGAAGCCGCCGCGACCTTCGCTGATATCTTCGGTAAAGATAATTTCTACCTTGAGATCCAAGACCAGGGAATCCAGGAGGAGAAGCGTATCCGGCCGGGCCTGCTGAAGCTGGAGAAGGAACTCGGCATTCCTCTGGTGGCAACCAACGACTGCCACTATCTATACGAAGACGACTCGCACGCGCAGGACGTGATGGTGTGCATTCAAACCGGAAAGTCTATCAACGACGCCAACCGGCTCAAGTTTCATGGCAACCAGTTTTATTTGAAGAGTCCTGCTGAAATGGCCCGAGTCTTTCCTGGGCAAGAGCGTGTGCTGGAGCGCACTCTGGAGATCGCCGGACGCTGCAACGTCCGGCTGGAGAAGGTGCAGAATCCATTTCCGCAGTTCGAGGTCCCGGCAGGATATTCCCTGCCCGACTACTTTGAGCATACGGCGCGCGAAGGTTTCGCCAAGCGACGCAGCATCCTTCGTGACCTGCAAGTAGCGGGACGCCTGAAACACTCCCTCTCAGAATACGAGCAGCGCCTGGCTCGCGAGATCGACATCATCCGGCAAATGCAATATCCCGGATACTTTCTCATCGTTTGGGATTTCATCCGCTACGCAAAAGAGCGAAATATTCCGGTGGGGCCTGGCCGTGGGTCGGCTGCGGGAGCACTGGTGGCCTACGCGCTCGGTATTACCGACATTGATCCGCTGCAAAACGAGCTGCTATTTGAGCGCTTTCTGAATCCTGAGCGCATTAGCCTGCCCGACATTGATATTGACTTCTGTATGAACCGTCGAGGCGAAGTCATTGATTATGTGACGCAGAAGTACGGCCGCGACCAGGTGGCTCAGATCATCACCTTCG
>CAZDYZ010000825.1:0-5982 GCA_964509525.1 uncultured Acidobacteriaceae bacterium | reverse complement strand
CCTTTGTTTCACGCTGAGCACACATGCTTGCTACCTGTCCGCAGGCTCTTCCTTGCGGCTCGACTCCGTGGGTGCTCCGGCCATTCCCGTGCGGCACCGCCAGCTGGGTTCCTTGTTCAGCGAAGCCTGTGTAAATCTACGGAGAGCGTGTATAGCTCGCCCGTACGTCTGCACCGCGTTGGATGATAGCAACGAGCCAGGCGGCTGATTCATAAACGGCATGAATTTGTCAGGGAATCCGGGCATTGTGCAACCGATGCAAATACCTCCGACATTCGGGCACCCGCCGATTCCGCCCATCCACCCCCGCTTGCCTACGTTGCATTGCACTACCGGTCCCCAACATCCAAGTTTTACGATGCACAGCGGCGAACCATACTCTTCGGCAAAATCTGCCTGCTCATAGTAACCCCCACGATCGCATCCTTCATGAACCGTCTGTCCAAATATCCAGATCGGCCGTAAAGCCTCGTCAAGCGGAATCATGGGAGCACGTCCCGCAGCCATATGAAATAGATACAACATCGTTTCCATCATGTTGTCCGGTTGCACCGGGCAACCTGGAACGTTCACGATAGGAATGCCGGCCGTCGATCGCCATTGCCACCCCAGATAGTCCGCAAGGCCCATGCAACCGGTCGGATTTCCTTCTATGGCATGAATTCCACCATAGGTCGCGCAGGTGCCTGCTGCAACAACCGCCCAGGCCTTGGGAGCCAGCTTGTCAATCCACTCGCACGTGGTAATGGGCTGTCCCGTCCTCTCGTCTGTGCCCCACGACGCCCAGTAACCTTCCGCCTTGTTGTGTTCGTTCGGGATTGATCCTTCCACGACCAAAATGAAAGGCTGAAGCTGGCCTTGTGCAGCGAGGTGGAACGGCTTCAGGAACTCGTTTCCGTTCTCCATGGCCAGAAAAGGATTATGGAAGTTGATCTTGGGAATCCAAGGCAGCCCTCCAAGGACTACGTCTTCGATACTTGGCTGTGTTGCCGCGGTCATGGCGATCGTGTCGCCATCGCATCCAAGTCCAGCCGTTACCCACAGAACATCGAGTTCAAGGATCGGGCTTTGAGGGTTGCTGATGATTGTCGGGTTCGACATCGCGAACTTCCTCGAATACGCTGCCTTATTCCCCTTCCTTGTCAATCAACTCGCGATGCCTCAAGTTGACTGTCGCTTTTGGGAATGTCAGGCAAACTTGCGTATTGTATATCGGATTCAGTTATGGCACCGCCGGCGAAGAACTCCTCGCGGCCGGCTGTGGGAAGGCTGACTCACGGTTCGCGTACTGTCGGGGCGTAGGCCTTCCTGCGATTCACGGCCTGCAGGCAACGGACTCACTTCACGCTTTACTCTGTGGAAAATGGATACGCACAGACATGTGGATCGATCAATCACTCTAATGCAAAAAGGTCTAATACGCGTTCGCTGAATGCATATAGCACCTGAGTGCCGTTCCGGCTAATGATAAAGAATACTTATACGCGGCATCGGTTATTTTTACTTGACATGCCACGAATTGGGCACTAAAAGCAGAGCAACCAGGACTAAAAGCGTGGAGGTGTGTCTCTTTCCACCTCTGAGAAGGCGGCCTAAGCAACTCGGGCGTCGGTTCATGTCGAACGCCCTCTGAATCTGGAGTGTTGCGTCTGTGGCGTCGGGGCACCGGTGTCACAACTATATAGTCACAACACAAACCCATTTGTGTTAAGTGGAATCAGGATTCTTGTCTCCGAGAGGTGGTATCTATGAAACGCATCCTTCTGGAATCGGTTTTTGTTGTTCTAATTGCTGTACTGGCAAATGGGCAGATATTTCGAGGTGCGATCAGCGGTACGGTCACAGATCCCTCGGGAGGTGTGGTTGCCAACGCTCAAGTGAAAGCCACCGACGTGGCCACAGGGGTTGAGCACAGCACTACAACGACCACTGACGGGGCGTTTGTTTTTCAGGACCTTCCACTGGGGACCTACAAAGTAACGGTTGTTGCAGCGGGCTTCGCCACGATGACTGAGGACAATGTCCCGGTTACTGCCGGACAGGTCTATTCGCTGCCGGTCAAACTGTCTATAGCCAAGCAGGCGACTACAGTAGAAGTGTCCGCCGCGGCCATTGCACTAGACACCACCACGCCCACCCAGACCTTTACCATCGCAGACCAGGCCGTGCAGGACATGCCTTTGAATGGGCGTGACTTCTCCCAGCTGATTGGGGCATCAACGGGTTATGGCGGATATTCGGTGGGCGGGTTCGGCTCCCTCAACGGCACCCGGGCCAACCAGATGAACTGGCAGATTGACGGCACCGACAACAATGACTTCTGGCACAACATCCCGGCCGTGAACCAGGGCGGCGTCTCAGGGATTGCCGGCGTCATCATGCCCATCGACGCCGTGGAGGACTTCTCGGCGCAGACCCAATCCACGGCTGAAGCTGGACGCAACGCGGGCGGTACTGTCAACGTTGTGATCAAGAGTGGAACCAACCAGTTCCATGGCAGCGCTTATTATTACAACCGCAATGGTTACTACTCCGCTAAGTCGCCGTTCTTTATACCAAGCCCTGATTTTCCGAAGGCACCCCCGCTAACCAATCAGAACGTTGGGGGTGTCCTCGGAGGTCCGATGATCAAAGACAAGCTGTTTTTCTTCGTAGGATTCGAATACCAAACCTACAAGCTTGGACTGACTGGTTTGTCCACGGAGCCGTCAGCCGCGTGGGTGAACCAGGCGGTAAGTCTGATGAATCAGTTCGGGGTTGCCGTGAACCCGCTCTCCAGGACTCTACTGACCACCCTCTGGCCCAGCTCCATCGTTGGGCTGCCAGCCACGCTGAGCAACTATTTCGCCACAGTGCCGGGAACCGGCTACAGCAACAATGGGGTAGCGAAGATTGACTGGAACATCAATCCCAACAATACTCTTTCGATCCACGGGTTTTGGGGACAAGGTAGCCAGACCCAACCGCCTGGAGCCAGCCTGGCGTTGGCAACGGCCAGCTCGAACTTGGGCTATTATTTCGAAGTTGCCCCAATTCACGTGCAGAACTACTCGGCAGTGTGGAACTCTGTTATTACCCCACGTGTGACCAATCAGGTACTCTTCGGTGTCAGCTATTTCAACCAGGTATTCCACGACGCCAACAACACCTTCGATGAGCGAGCCCTGGGGCTGTACACCAGTCCCGACGCACTGATTAATGGAAAGCCCATCTACGGTGCGCCAAACATTCAAATCTCTGGATTCGATCAGGTGGGCATAACTCCTCCGGAAGGCCGTAACGACGTGACTGGCCACTTGGACGACATCCTGTCGTGGAGCAAAGGCAAACACCAGTTCCGTTTTGGCGGCGGGGTCAGGCAGGGGCGCGTGGACGAGTTCTATTACCGCCGCTCGCTGGGGAGCTTCATCTTTGATGGATCACAAGGGCCTTGGGCGGCGGTGCCAGGCGTATGCACAGCTAGCCCTATCTCTGCGAATACCTGCGCCCTCGCCGATTATCTGGCTGGCGATGTGTCCAATTCCTCGATCGCTGTTGGTCATGCCGAACGCAAGGTCGCGTCAACTGGCATTAGTTTGTTCGCCCAGGACACGTGGCGGCTGACGCCCAAGTTCACCCTGGATTTGGGTCTTCGCTGGGAGTACTTCGGTCCCCTGCACAGCACGGACGGCCCGAACCTGGCAGTCTTTCTCCCGGGTGAGGGATTCAAGATCCAGGGAGCAGGAATCGGTTCAATCTTCCCGGCGGATTACAACAACTTCGCTCCTCGCGTCGGCTTTGCATGGCAGCCAACTGGCTCGGGCGACCTAGTCTTTCGCGGCGGCTTTGGCATCTTCTATGACCAAATCAATATGAACCCATTCCTCGACTTTCGGCCCCCGATCTCTGCGGCAGACGGGCTGCAGGACAACCCCGTTGGTCCGTATCCGGTTGACAACTACGGCGCGAATGTGAACGGCCAGGTCTCCTACACTTGGCAACCTAACACCTACATTTTTCCTGGAGTTACGACCTGCCCGACTCTTAGCGGTTGTGGTACCAACACTTACAATGTCTATTCTGTCAATCAGAATTTCCGTACACCTTACTTCTATAACTTTAATTTTCAGATGGAGAAAAGCCTAGGCGATCAAGTATCTCTCCAGTTCGGGTACGTGGGAAGCGCGGGTCACAAACTGAACGTGATGTTGAACATCAACCAGAACCCGGTGACGCTTGCCGCTACCGGCGGCCCCTTCAGTACTTTGTATCCCAATGTCGGCTCGGTATTACAACTCAACAGCATCGGCAACTCCAACTATAATGCGCTTCAGGCCGTTCTCAAGCTCCATTCCTGGCACGGGTTCACAGCTCAATTCAACTACACATGGGCGCATGCTCTGGATGATGTTACTGAGTATCGCGGCGTGGTTCCCTTCGACAGCTACAATCTGAAACTGGATTACGGGAACAGTGACTTCGACACTCGGCAGCTCTTTACCGGGATCTGGACTTACAACATCCCTGGATCCAAGCATGGCCCGGCAATACTCACGCACGGTTGGCAGCTCAGTGGTGCGCTGAATTTCCACACCGGCCAGCCCTTTAACTTTCCCGGTCCGGATCCCTCCGGCACGCAGCGTCCGGGGTTGAACTTGATTGGTACTAATCCCTTCGTAGGGGTTATTCCTGGGTTCTCGGCGGCAAGAGGAGGTCAGGAGTGGGTCAACCCAGCCGCCTTCTGTGTGCCCGGTGCTCCGGGGTGCCCGGGAACGACGAATCCTGCTGGCAACGTAGCCCGTAACGCCTTCTACGGTCCGGGCTTCGCAGATTTTGACTTGTCGGTAATCAAGAACATCCCGATCAAAGAGCGCGTCACTATACAGTTACGGGCGGAGATGTATAACCTGTTCAACCGCATCAACCTGGCCAGTGGCGCCGGGTCGGTGCTTTCCAATGGCTACGTTTTCGACACCATCGGCGACTTCAACGGTGCCCCGGGTATCGGCCCCGGTGAGCCATTCAACATGCAGTTGGTGGGAAAGATAATCTTCTAGCAGCAGTCGCGTTTCGTCTGAACAAGGCGCCTGAACAAAGGCGCCTTGTTTGACGCGGTCAAGTTACACACAAGACTGATGACACAAATAGGCGTAAAACTGGCTCTTGCCTGATTACGCTTAGTGGCGTTACGCTAACCAGCGTAATGATAAGTCCAGAAAATCCGTTCGTCTTCGGCGAAATCATCGAAGAGCCGAATTTTGTCAATCGGACAAACGAACTCAACCAGCTCGTCAGAGACTTGGCAGATGGGCAGAAGGTATTTTTGCTTTCTCCCAGGCGCTTCGGCAAGAGCTCCTTGGTTGCGTTGGCGTTGCTCAAACTGAAGAAGCGGCACATTCACACCGTCAGCATAACGGTGAGCAGCTACTCCAGCTATGCCCAGTTCCTCGAGAAGTTTGCCGAGAAGGTCTTACGCGCCGCCGGCCCTTGGGACCGAGTAAAGAACTGGGTCACGCGATTTGGACGGAGCGTGAAGCCCGACATCAACTACAACATGACAACCGGCGAAGTCACACTCTCGTTGGGTAAGGGTTCGGGATTCGACCCCACCCCCATAGCTCCGGAAGTTTTCGCAATGCCGGGCGAATTGACCAAGAACGCCGGATTTCGCATGGCAATCTGCCTCGACGAATTTCAGCAGATTTCCGAATTCGACAGTGGCTTGGTCGAAAATGCCATACGGAACCAGGTCCAGGAGCAGAGAGAAGTGGGCTATGTCTTCGCGGGGTCTCAGCCTTCCTTGATGAAGGAAATGCTTTCTGCGAAGCGGCCATTTCACAAAGCGGGGCCTCAGATGTCTCTTGACAAAATACCAGCGGCCGACTGGGAGGAATTCATTGCGCGCCAATTTCGTAAACGAGGGCGGACCCTTGACAAGCACGCCATGGAAACACTGTTAGCGACTGCCGACTTGATCCCCTATGACGTACAGCGCATTGCGCA
>CAZDYZ010000824.1:0-7518 GCA_964509525.1 uncultured Acidobacteriaceae bacterium | reverse complement strand
ACCCCAACCGTTTTGGTACATATAGCCCATCTGCTGCTGGGCGCGCGCGTTACCCTGGTCGGCAGCTTTGCGAAACCACTGTGCGGCCTGAGTATAGTCTTGCGGAATTCCCCAACCGTTCAGGTACATGTTGCCCAGACTGTATTCGCCGACGGGAAGGTTTTGATCTGCGGACTTGCGAAACCACTGTACCGCCTGTGCGTAGTCGCGCGGGCGCCCCCAGCCCCTGAAATACATCATCCCGAGTTGGTGTTGGCCTAACGCATTCCCCTGCTCGGCGGACTTGCGAAACCACTCGGCTGCCTGCTTGTAGTCCATTGAGAGACCCTGGCCCAACAAGTAGCCCTGCCCGACTTCGTTTTCCGCGCGGGGAAGTCCCTGGTCGGCAGCCTTGCGGTACCACTGCTGGGCTTGTACCAGATCCTTCGGGACACCAAAACCGTGCTGGTACATAAAGGCCAGACCGGCTTCTCCCGGTGCGAATCCCTGTTCGGCGGATTTACGGTACCAAGTGAGCGCCTGAGAGTAGTCTCTGCTTTGAAGGGCCTCGTTTCCGCGGCGGTTCATCTCCTCCGGAGTAAACGATGTAGATTCTGTCGACGGTGCACTAGAAACGGCGGCGGTATTGGTCGTGGGAGGCGCAGACTTGGCACTCTTTCGGGCGGATGGCGGCGAAGCCGATGAGATCTTGGGCGCCTTCTCAGCGGATGATACCGGTTCCGAGTTGGGGGTTAACGGTGGCTCAGCAGGATGAGGTTGCGGCGGTGAAGGCGAAGACGATGTGAACACTGTAGTCCCGCTTTCCGTAGTGGACTCAGCGGAGGATGACGCTGGAGCTGGCTGTATCGTGTCGGCCGGCAAAGCTGGAGCAGGCGGGGGCGTCTGCATTGCAGTCGTAGCGGGAGCCTGAGGTTTGTGGGAACGAATCAGGCGTTGATATAGCAAGGCTGTTACACACAGTAGCGCAAGGGTAGCCACGGTCAGCTTGATGCGGTTACCCGCACGCTTGGGCGCGCTGACGCGCGGTTTGGGCTGGGGAGCGTGAGACGCAACAGTAACAGGCTCCGGGGGAGAGTCCTTAACCGGGGGCGGAGACAGAGCAGCGCTTGGGTGCTCGGAAACCGCGGTTTGCGGAGGTGGTGGGGAAATAGCTGGCGCGGTTCCACTTTCTTTTCCCAGTTGCGCCATCAGAGCTTTTCTTTCCTCTTCCAGCACGGCTAGTTGCTCTTGAGCCTCATAGCGTCTGCGCAGCCGAGACAAGGCATCGAACATCTCGGAACAAGTTTGGTAGCGCTCTTCTTTTCTTTTCGCCAGGGCCTTGTCAAGAATCGGCTGCAGTTCTGGCTGATTGACGCTGCTCAACTGCTGCAGACGTGCCGGTTGCTCAAGGAGAATCTTGGTAATGGTTTCCGCAGTGCTCACACCTTCGAAGGGCTGCTTGCCGGTCAGCAGGAGATAGAAAACAATGCCGACAGAGAAGATGTCAGTGCGCACATCCGTTGGCTCGCCGTTGAGCTGCTCCGGTGACATGAACGAGACGGTGCCAAGCAGCATTCCGGTGCGGGTGATGGTCTGGTCAGAAAGATGTGCCATGCCAAAGTCCACCACCTTCACGTTGCCGTCGCGCATCATCATGATGTTGCCGGGCTTGATATCGCGGTGAATGATGCCCTTGTCATGCGCATATTGCAACGCCTTCGTTACCTGCAGAATGATGTCTATCTTCTGCAGAATGGTCATCGGAGTACGCTCTCGGATGATGTGGTCCAGAGGTCGGCCGTCGAGGAACTCCATGACGATGTATGGACTGCCTTCCAACTCTCCCAGTTCGTGGACCACCACGATGTTGGCATGCTGGAGAATGCTGACGGCACGCGCTTCGCGGAGGAAGCGCTCACGCCCCTCGGCGCTTTCGGAGAGGTTGCTGGTCATGACCTTGACCGCGACCATCCGTCCGAGAACGGTATCGCGGGCCTTGTACACGACACCCATACCGCCGCGCCCGATCCGATCTACGATTTCGTACTTGCCGATTCGAGCCGGCATTGACATCAGCGAATCCCTCGAGACCGAAGTTTACCGCGGAGTAGAGCGGCAGGCTAGAGGCAAGACTTCCCTAAGAGACTCTCGGCACAGTTTCCTCAATTCGTTAGTCCCTGATTACATAAACGTCGGTGGGACGGAGGCTATAGCCATAGACGCCGTTTCCTCCTTGTCATCGGATGGGACGAAGAAATTGCCGTCATCGATAGCCGCCTTTGGTCCTTTCCCCCAGCCAGCCAGTGGGGGCCGGGTAAGCGGAAACGCACCGTCAACCAGGAACCAGGCAACCAGGCGAACCTATTCTGGACAGTTGCTGACCACGCTTGGGCCAAGGGCTAAGTGCTCGGTTCGGAAAGGTTGCCGCTTGAGATAGGTGAGCGAGCGCCAAAGCCATTCGAGTGGACCGAATCGAAAATACTGCAGCCAGATAGGCGAAACGATGAGTTCTATCAGCCATATCGCCAATACGTATCCCACCTGCTGTACCCTGCTAACCTTGCCAAACATTCCCAGGCCGAATCCATAGAAAATGAAGGTGCAGATGAACGTGTCCAGAAGGTAGTTGCTGAACGCCATCCGTCCTACGGCCGCGAAGCGCGCCGTGAATCGCTTCAGCCGCGACGACTGGCAAACCAGCATGACCGCACCCACCCATCCCAGCGCTACCACTATGCTGGCCCAGTAGTTGAATTGAAAATTGAAGAAGAATGAATTCGGCAGCCGCCAACCGGTAGCAAAGTCGCGATGGGTTCCATAGGCGATGACCGGTAAACCGACAAAAATCGCCACCAAGACGAAACTCAAGTAAAGCCGCGCCGAGGCCTTGGCACTGAAGACACCGAGCTTGAACAGCGCCATTCCGATGAGCATCATTCCTTCGATCCGCCAAAATGACAGGTAGACAAATCCCTGTACCTGGTCAAGGGTGTTTTCCCGAAAGCGGCGTGGCATTTCACCGATCCATCCACTGCGATAAGCAGACAGTTCCTCCGTCACCATCTCAGGGGTGGGCTGCCACAGCCCGTGCGTAAACTCCATCTTCTGCACCGGCGGCCAGTGCGGAAACGACCAGCCGGAAAAAGAGAAGAGCAAAGTCGTTACCGCGACAAAAGCAAGCCCGATCACAATCAATCGGCGCGGTGGCATTTTGCGGAACAGGTAGGCTAGCAGGCCGCACAGACCGTAATTGAACAGGATGTCGCCGTACCACAACAGGTAGCCGTGCAGTAGTCCGAACAGGATGAGCCACCCCATGCGGCGGTAGTGAATTGCAGCCGATCGTCTCCCCGCCGCCTCGATGCGGCTGGTCATGAGAACAATGCCCGCACCAAACAGCATGGAGAAGATGGACATGAATTTCTGGTCGGCGAACAAGTGGGACACGTACCACACCCAGAAATTCGCCCCTTGCAGATCTCCATAGGCGGTAGGATTCAAGTAGGCCGCGCCGATCATGGAGAAGGCCTGGATGTTCATGGGTAGAATGCCAAGCAGAGCGGCGCCACGAAGCACGTCGAGCGAGGCGATGCGCTCGGCCGCGCGAACTGGCCCTGGCCTCACAGATGGAATATCCATTGCACCGGTTGTGACCACTGTCGGGTTCGCATTCATTATGGTTGCTCCAACGCCTAGCGGGTGGATGCGCTTTCCGGGAAAACTGAGCATGCAGAGGAAGCTGACCATTTCACCTCTCATGCGTTACGACAGATTGCAGCGGAGTTGGCCTGACAGGGGAGCCAGACTTCCTGGAAGTTGGCTCGCGGGAGCACCGAAACCAGACTTGCATGAAGCGGCAAAGTTCATCGACTCTGAGTTTCATGCAAGATGCGGAAGATCTGCGGACCGTACTTTTCAACCGTGTTGATCCCTATCCCTGAAATTGCAAGCAGTTCACGAGCAGTCCCTGGTCTTCTACTCGCCATCGCCCTCAATGCCTTGTCAGTAAAGATGCGGAATGCCGGCACTCCGAGTCGTCGGGCTTCTTCAAGTCGCCAGGTCCGCAGCCGTTCTTCAACGTGGGGACTTCCGCCATTGGCAGATCCTTGATGACGAGATCCGGAACTAACAGCCTCTGAACTATTGGGCCACACCTGTTGCTTGCCGGGAGCAGCGGACTTTGCACGGGCTTTACGCCGAGTCGAAGGATGCGCCGACTTCTTCATTACGAATTCAATGGGCGTCGAGCTGTCGAGGGCACGGGCGGCTTGCGTGATGGATACTCTCCGATACGGGATCAGTTTGCCGTCCTTCTCAAAAGTGGCGTCTGAAACCTGCACCAGTCCTGCGCGTGCCATGGCTCCCAGCACTTCTTCGAAGGTGTTGCGGCTCATTGTGCCATCCGGATACAACTGGCTATGCAGCCTGCCAGTTGCTTTCGCCTCACCGGGGCCCAGGTTTTCCAGGACCAGGAATAGAGCACGGCGTTCTGCCTCAGTAGCCGTCCGGAATCGCTGAGCCAAGCATCGCGCCGGAGCACAAAAATCGCAGATGCCGCATGCTTGCCGAGCGTCGGCGAAATCGCCGAAATGGCGCACCAAGCTGGACATGCGACACTGATGGCTTTCCGCGTAACGGATCATCTGCTCGATCTGGGCCCGCTTTTGTGCACCCTGAGTAACATAAGATTTACGCCACTGTAGTTGACCGCGACGAATACTCTCCCCAAACTCCAATATCGCGCCACCGTGAATCCAAAGCTTTTCCAGAGCTTTTTCGAAGAGATCTGGGTCCAGAGACATTTGGCTCTGCAGGGCGGACTTCTCTTGAGGCTCCGACCGGAGCTGGGCAAAGATCGCGGCAAGCACTTTGACGTCCGGATAGTCCCGTTCAAAGAAATAGTCGTGAGTACGGCGATCTGCATAGGAGTGCATCAGGATCGCGCGGCTTTGCTTACCGTCGCGCCCGGCACGTCCGATTTCCTGGTAATACGCTTCCAGGCTGCCTGGCAAGGCGGTGTGAATCACCATGCGGATGTCCGGTTTATCAATTCCCATGCCGAACGCAATCGTGGCGGTCATGACCTCGATCTTGCCAACGAGAAACTCCTCCTGCACTCTCTTGCGGCGACCTGCATCCAGCCCAGCGTGGTAGGCTGCTGCGGGGAGTGCGCTGGACAGCTCGGCAGCTAACACTTCGGCTTGCATTCGAGTGGGCGTGTAAACGATGGCTGGTCGACGCTCGGCAACCAATAACATCTCACGGGCTAGCGCCACCCGCTGCGCAGGGAGAACCTCAACGACTTCCACAGCGATATTGTCACGCCGAAATCCGTGAATGAAGCTCGCGGGCTCAATCAGTCCCAACTGCTTGCAAATGTCATCCTGAACAACCGGAGTAGCGGTTGCGGTGAGCGCCACGACAGGGGCGGGCCGCAACATGGGCAGATATTGGCCAAGCATCCGATAATCGGGCCGAAAATCGTGGCCCCACTGCGAAATACAGTGAGCCTCGTCGATCGCTACCAGCGAAGGCTTCCGCTTCGCAAGCATTTGCGGAAAGCCAGGTACACGCAGACGCTCCGGGGCAATGAACAGAAATTGCAGCTTGCCACTCAGATAATCGAAGCAGGCTTGCCGGGAAGCCGCACGATCGCGGCCGGAATGGATAGCGGCGGCCAAAAAGCCCAAATCCTTCAGCTTTCCAACCTGATCCTCCATCAGAGAGATCAAAGGACTAACTACCAGGGTTGTCCCTCCTCGCGCTATGCCGGGCAACTGGTAGCACAGAGATTTTCCGGATCCGGTCGGCATAACCAGCAGTACGTCCCCGCCCTTGATCGCTGCCCGACAAACTGCTTCTTGGTTCGGGCGGAAAGAGGAAAACCGGAAGGAACGACATAAAAGAGACGTGAGTGCCTCCTTGTTCTCGTTGTCGAAGGCGACTCTCTCCTGGACTCCCTGACGGAAACAGGAATTCATCTCTTTGGTCCAGCAACGTCAGTCAAAGCGATCATCGGAAGTATATCGCGCGCGCCTGACTGAGACTGCTCGAACCCGCACGCGACTTAGGGCCTAAAGTCGTCCTCGGCTGCGCAGTTAATGTAAAATGCCCGCTTTGGTTACACGATTTGTGGAAGTCTTGAAGAATGCTAAGTTCAAAATTGTCATGGCCCTTCCAAGGTCCTCTCCGTCCCAGACAGTTCGTTCTATCAGTCAAGGAGATCCTGGGGGAGCGTTTGGCTGTTGATCGTCAGCGGGGACGTTCGTTATTGCCACGACGGGTACAATTGCGCCTCACGACAAAATCCTGCTACGAAGGTCATGCGCTTCTTCAAGGAAACAGCAATCTGGTCCGAGTTGAAGGGATTAGCCCTGGGGCTCGGTCTGATCGCTCTGCTCTCGGGGATATTGCCGCCTTCCGACTTGGGACGTCGGCAGACGGCGTCCGCAAGCTCGTCCCGAGGGCTAGGGCTCAGGCATCCTCATCCGGCAAAGTAGTCAAAGCTGTGATTGTGTATTTCGCCCCTGGTGTCGGCACCAACATGTGCCTGATCTGATCGACGGCCTGAAAACCAGCAGGTTCGAAGACAGCAAAAATCTAGATCTAGAGAAGTTCGTCGGACGGATGCCTAGGGCGCGGCGGCAAACTACTCGTGCCGTAGCGCGACTACCGGGTTCAGATTCATAGCCCGCCGTGCCGGCACGTAGCAGGCCCACAGCCCAATCACGGCGAGAAGCAGTGTCGCCGTCACAAACGTCAGGGGATCAGTGGGGCGAACGCCAACCAGCAGGCTAGTCATTGAGCGCGTCAGTGCAAAGGCTAATAGCACACCGGACAGCACACCTCCCATCATCAGCATCAGACCCTGTCGCAAAATAAGCCGCAGGATAGACCGCTGGTCCGCGCCCACCGCCATGCGGATCCCGATCTCCTGGATGCGTTGGCTCGCGGTGAAGGAGACGACTCCATAAACGCCCACCACCGCCAACGTCAGCCCCAGAATCCCTAAGGCTGCTGCGAGGATTGCCCCGACCCGGAAGATGAAAAACCCATTCCCTCCCGCCAGAGACTGCGTCATCGTTTCAACGTCGGTCACTGGCATGTTTGGATCCAGTGCGTGAACTTCACTCTGCACCTGTGCGATCAGGCTCTCAGGCGGCACTGATGTGCGAACCTGTAGGGACCTGTAGGCTGTGTAATTCTGCGCTAATGGAACAAAAAAATACGGTTGTTTGTCCCACCCGATGAACACATACCTCCCCTCCCCGGTCAGTCCTACGATTTCGACGAAAGGTCCCGTCGCACTCTTCAAGCTGAATCGCTTTCCGATCGGGTCCTCGTTGGGCCAGAGTTGATGGGCCATCGCCTGATTCACGATGGCGACCAAGGGCGCCTTTTCATCGTCGTTCTCCCGGAATGCCCGCCCGCGCAGTAGTGGAATTCGCATCGTATCGAAGTACGGCGCGTCGACATGGTTGTAAATTACCACTGGAGGCTGCTGGCCGGGAGCCAGCGGGTGCCCCTCGACGTAAATAG
>CAZDYZ010000823.1:0-2710 GCA_964509525.1 uncultured Acidobacteriaceae bacterium | reverse complement strand
CAGTACGCCGCGATTTTCCAGAGCGTAACGCCCACCCCCAACATCGCCGGCAACCTGAATCCCTGGGTCGCCCAGAATTTCCAGACCTATTACCCGATTCCCAACAACCAGCATACCTGGACGATCAAAATCGACCACAGCTTTTCGGAAAAGGACAATCTTTCCGGGCGCATCACAGTGGCTCCCGACTACAATGCTCAGTACGGCGGGCGGTACGGTTATCCTCCGCCTGGCTGCACCAACTGTGGCGGTAGCGGTGAGGAAGACATCAAAACGTATTCAGAGAACGTTCGCTGGAACCACGTATTCTCTCCGACGTTCTTAAACGAGCTGCAGCTCGCCAGCTTCCGTACCGCAACTCATTACGGAACGTTGGGGGATACCACCGACTGGGCGAACAAGTTGGGACTGCCCAATCCATTCGGCGTCGATGGCTGGCCCACCGTCTATATGGACAGCCAGGAAATCAATATGCTGTATTACGGCGGCTGGGATGGAGACAACAACCACCATCAAAATCTCACCTCGTATGAAATCGACGACAATGTCACTTGGATCAAAGGCAGGCACACCATTAAGGCCGGGTTCAAGGGACGGCAGGAGTACAACAACGTTGAAGAGCTCCAGCAGGCGGAAGGCTCGCACAGTTTCTATTCCTCCTGGACCGAGCTCTACGATGCCAGTGCGCAGGGGCCGACTCCGTTTACGGGCTCGGGCTTGGCCAGTCTGCTCCTGGGCCTCCCTACCGCTCTCAGGGATCAATATAACCGCGGCTACTTCTACTTCCAGCAGAAGGAATTCGGCACGTACATCAATGACACGTGGAAAGTCAGCCCCAGGCTGACCATAGACGCGGGGCTCCGATGGGATCACTGGGATCCCTATCACGAAAAATATAACCGGCTGGTGAATCTGGACCCGACAGATTATCCTGGCTTTACCGTTATCAGCCCGCAGAACACGTCCATAAACAGCCTGCCGAACATTCCTTCCGGAGTGCTGGCATCGTGGGCGGCACGGGGCATGTCCTGGGTGACGGCCGATTCTGTCTCCGGCTTTCCCAAAGACCTGATTCCTGCGACCTACGGCGACTTTGCTCCGCGTCTGGGGGTGGCCTACCGGGTCAACAATAAAACGGTAGTCCGGGCCGGCTATGGCATGTATTACTGGCCCATGCCCCTTTCCCAAATCCTCCAGGCCTCCAGAACCAACCCCCCGCTGAATTTGGATTTTGTCAACCATTTGGACAGCTCCTGCGAGCCTATCAGTACCACATGCCAGAACGGTGCCATTCCCAACTACTCTCTGCTCTACGCACCCACCGCCGCTGACTACTTGCCCGTTGCAACCGTCAATGTGGGTGGCGTTCAGGGCATCTCCGCCGGGTCACAGAGCATTTTCATCTTCGATCCGCATAACTGGTCAGACGACCGGATGCAGCAGTGGACCTTTACCATCGAGCGGGAGCTGGCTAGAGACATGCCCTTACGCTTGAGCTATATCGGGACCCACGGCAGCAATCTGGAACAGCGGCTGGCGTGGAACAGCGCCGAATCAGCTTACAATTATGAGATCCGCACCGGTCTTGTGTTCCAACCCGGTGGCATCGGCGCCGACCAACGCCGCCCGAATCCGAATTGGAACGGAACGGTGGAATCGCACGTCGGCTTCTCCAACTCGAATTCGGTTCAGGCGCAGGTCGAGCGCCGCTTTTCCGGCGGGCTGACCTTCCAATGGTCCTATACGTACGATCATGCGCTGACCACTACCGACGAGAGTGGTTTCGGTGACGGCGCAGGCGGCGCCCTGGTGCCGCAAAACTCCACGATTCTGGGTGAGCCAAACCTGACCCTGAACCAGCGGCTTCATCTTGTCTACTACAACACCGGCTTCGTCCCGCCGCAACAGATGAAGTGGAACGGTATTTATCAGCTGCCTTTTGGGCACGGCAAGCACTTCGGCAGCCATATGTCAGCACCGCTGAATGAGATCGCCGGCGGCTGGCAGCTCGCCTTTATCGGTTACTGGCAAAGCGGGTTCTGGCAAAGTGTGGGTCAGCCAATCTTCGGTAAGACCCAGCTAAGTCCCAGCCAGCGGCTGACCATGAACATTTTCGGACACAATCAGGAGTTGTATTTCGCCGGCGATTTCGACCCGACCCAGGCCACCAACGTCAATCTCGCCGCCCTGGAGCAGTTGGTTCCAGTGAATGTCAACCAACGCGCCATTCATCCCATCGACTACCCCAACAACGGTTTAGTACCCGTTACTCTGGCCAACGGAACGGTGGAAATGACTCCATATGACGTTCTCGGGTGGAACTCCAGCAATTTCTTCCTCGGCCCACGCTCGTGGAATCAGGATCTTTCGCTTTTCAAATACTTCGAGCTCAAAGAACGGATGAAATTACGCATCACGGCCGACTTCTTCAACGCCTTCAACCACCCGATTGATCCCAACCCCAACGGGACTACCGGTCTGGTCAATCTGAGCGTTCAGACGAATGATCCCCGCATCATTCAGTTCACGGCGCGGCTGGAGTGGTAGCGGAAAACGTTCACTGGCACACGTCACCGCAGAGTGCGCGAAAATAGCACTCTGCGGCTCCATTTGCTTCTCTTAGGATTCGCCGGTTTCCCCTGGTCCGCCAGCGCTGGCCAGTCGTTTCAGCTTTACCGCTTCGACGACGAGTTCAGGTCGGCAGTCGTGA
>CAZDYZ010000822.1:0-5021 GCA_964509525.1 uncultured Acidobacteriaceae bacterium | reverse complement strand
CAGCCGTTCCTTCATGCGCCTTGCGTGCAGCGCCCTTTCGGTCCCCAGCCATTCCCCACTTCCTTCAGCACAAGGCCAACGCGTGTGGAGGCCTGCCTCTAGAACCTGCTGACTAACCTTATAACTAGAGAGTATAACGTGATCCCTAGATTTCTTGGCGGACGTTTTGTTGCACAGAGCAAAGCCGGCGTCAGCAAAGACGCCGGCCGGTTAAGTTCTTCTGCGGGATCAGTGTGCCTCGACGGTTAACCGGGGGTCATTGCCCGGGTTGATTAAGACATTCTTCCTGCTGCCCGGCACGGAGGAAACGATGTAGAGAACAGCGACGGTATTCCCGTTGGAGTCCTGCAGGACCGCCCTGCCAGTGGCGTCGACCGTGTACGTCGCGGTCAACATCTGGTTCGTCATCACTCCATTGGTTCCGCTGCTATCGTAGGTAACGGCCAAACTGCCATTGCCGCTGCCAGGCGGTGGAGGGGCTGTCGCCCCGGCCGAATCAACTTCATTGGTCACTGCCGGTAGCACCGGAGTTATTGTCCCTCCGTAGTAATTTCCTACGATGGAAATCGTAAAGAAGGGTGAACCCGTCTGCGGCTCGAACGATCCTGACGTGACCGAGCTATCCGTACCCACCACAAATCCCTGATTGGTGGTTACCAGATACCAGACTGGGGCGGTGCTGCCGAGCCCAGTCACAGTGACACGACCGTTTGGCTCGACTGTGTAGGCGCCCTTGTAGCTGTTTTGGCATATGGTTCCACCGCCTGAGCAAGGGGTCCCGCCATTGTTCTCATCGGTAGTAAAGGAAGTGATGTTTCCGCTGCCGTCAAAAGTCGCCAGCCCGAGAGTGGCACTAGGTGCTGTACCTCCACTAATGCTTGACACTGCATTCAACTCCATCACGCTGACGCCCGTCAGAGATGCGTCGCCGAACGTGCCGCCACCCGAAACCCCAGCTGCCCGCTGGCTGAGTACCGAGGCCAGCGTTACGGAAGCGCCATTCGAGACCGCGTCCGTCTGGATTTCCATCAGTTCGCTGGAACCCACTCCAGTAGCTCCACTCTGGGAGATACCCGCCACAACATAGAACGCGTAATCGACGACCTCGGAACCAATGTTCAGACGCTCCGTTCCCCTACCTGTTGTCGTATCCAAGGTCAGGATCTCGCCGGTGAAGGCAACCCGGCTTTTTACTGTACCGTTGTCATTCGTATCCTCCAGGCCAGCCGTCAGGTTCCCCGAGTCATCTGCCGTGAAGGTCCCCGCTCCGGCGAGCCGTTGGCTACCAGCATCCACCCCGAAGAAGCCGAACGAATAATTGCCCTTCAACTCTGCCAGCGAAAGCCCGGACAAAAACTGTTGCCTGATCACGCCGGAACCCCACAGGTTTAGATGGTTGGGGTCGGCCAGGATCATGCTGGCGTCGTTGGTGGATGAGAGAGAAAACTGGAATTGGTAAGTGCCGAGTGTCGAAACCAGCGTCAAGGTGCCCAAATCGTTTGAGTTGACACAATAGATCGAGCCGCTGGCGCTACTAGGAACAGGACACGCCAGACCGTTTGCACCGCTACCGGCAGTGATCGGTACTTCGGTCATCAGACCAGTTGAGTCGTTTCCGTTTCGGTCGAGCACGCCACCGGTAACGTTTCCAGCTCCGTCGGTCACAAAACTACCCGCCATGTAGAACGCTTGCCCTTGGCTGTTGTAACCGTTGAAAGAGAAAGCAAAGGTTCCTGCCAATTTACCGGCAACTGTAATGCTGAAGGTTTGGGTCGCCGTGCCTGTATCGAAGTCGGTGACCTGTACCGTAAAACTGGTTGTCCCCACGGGGCCAGTGGGTGTCCCGCTAATGGTACCGCTGGAGTTCAGGGTCAAGCCGGGGGGCAACGCCGCACTGCCTTGGGCCAGAGCGTAGGTGTACGGTGAGATCCCCCCGCTCGCCGTGATCGTCGCATTGTAAGCAACACCTATCGTAGCGTTGGGTAGTGTTGCGGATGGAAGTGTCACCTGCGAAACCACGGTGATGGTAAAGCTAGCGATATTTCTGGCTTGGACCGGAGTCTGAGAGTCGGCTACGGTTACGATGAAGCTGGATGATCCCAGTGCTGTCGGCGTCCCGCTGACCACGCCCGAGCTGTTCATACTCAGGCCAGGGGGCAAACTGCCACCCGTGATCGTGTAGGTATAGGGCTGGAGTCCCCCCGTTACTACGATGACTTCTTTGTAAAACGTATTGAGCTCCGCGTTCGGTAACGGTACTCCTGCGAAGTTCAGCGGGGCGGGGCCATTCAACGGGACCTTGCCACCACACCCGGTCAGTGTCCACAACATGAGTCCCAATCCGAGGAATAGAAAAGGCTTAGACCCTTTCATGCATCTCCTTATGAAAGCTGGCTCCCGGGTGTCCGGGCACTGCTGCCCTGCCGACCGCACAGCGTTCCCTGACGCCACACCCAGTGATTTGGCGAGACCGCCTTAGTTGAACACCAAAAGATTGTAGCGAACCGTTGAGTAACTCAATTGCTCCCAAATCCGAATCCCTGTCTCACACGATTGCCCCCCTGTCGCATGATACTGAAGCCATCACTAAGACGCCATCGGAAGCGTACCAAACCCTGAACCCCGCTACCGCGTCTGCCGCTGTGTGATGAGCACGATATCGGAATTGATCCGTCCTCTGGCGACCGCTAGCTTCTTTTCCTTCCAATTGTAATCGTATCCGTAAATGAACAGGTCACTAAACTTGGTTACCGCAATCACAGGGCCACCCGTAACAGGCTGCATGACCATATTGGAAATTCCTCTCTCAGTAGTCGGGTAGAACAGTTTCTGGCCGTCCGCGGAATACTGGAACATGCCAGAGATGAAACGGCTTGGCGGAAAGCTTCTCACCGGCAAGCCCCCCTGGGAAGGAAGAATTTCGATCACCGGCTTCGCATTGCCGCCTTGTCCCTCCACCCCGAAGGCGACGATCTGGTTGCCGTCGGGCGAAACGGCTGCGAAGTTGATAGGCTTGTCGCTGAGCTGTTTGCCTTCGCCGCCGCCCACTGGACTCTTCATCAACAACTGTCTCCCATGCTCAAGACTGGTGTAGAGCAAGAACTTGCTGTCGGGATAACAGACCGGGTTCTGTTCCACTTTGCCGTTGGTCACCGCCGTGGCACTGCCTTTTTGAAGATCCAGCCGGAAGATATTGAGGGCATTGGTATCCCGGTTTGGCATGGCGAAAAACGCGTGTGCCCCATCAGGACAAACCGTCAATCCTTGCATCGGCAGGTTCTGCTGGTAGATTACGTTTCGGCTGCTTCCGTCGGCGTTCATAGTGGAGATATGACCGTCGTAGTCCAGCGTGATCAGCCTGCCATCCGGTAGCCAGTTGACACCGATATCACCGTGGTTGTCCACCTGCTTTGGCGTCGCGTTGCCACCGGCATCCAAGCTTAGGGCATACACGCCGCTGTCGGGGGCATTCTGGACTGCGATAAGTTGCTTCCCATCCTTGGTCACGCTGAGGGTCAGATTGCTATAGGAGTTGAGGTCGTTCGTAATGCGGTGAAGTTTCGCCCCGGAGAGGGAGACTTCTCCGATCTGACCCTTCCAGTCGCTGGTGATGTCGTGGAAGATGAAAAGCAAATGTTGCCCATCAGGCATCCACGTCGGCTTCTGTAGGCTGGCTCCTCCCGCATAGATCGTTTTCTCTTTTCCGTTCGCCGGGTTGAGAATCACCAGCCTGCCCGGGTTCTGGCTGCCTCGATCGAGTACCGTTGAGGCAATTCGTTTGCCGTCGGGAGACCAGTCGGGACTGGAATAACCGGGAAAGGGAAGCGCAGCGAGAACACGCTCACCGGTGCCGTCGGGGCGGGCGATGATAAGTTTCGCCTCGCCTTCCGCTGAACTCTGTCGCAAGAAGACGATCTGCTGGCCGTCAGGCGAAAAGCTGACCGGACTGTCCACATCGGTGATTAGCTTGTGGAGGGTACCGCCCGACACGGGAAGTTGGTACAGAACTCCCAAGCCAGGGTTCTCCGGCTCGACGCGAACGATATACAGGAAATCGCCACCGGGCGCGAAGGTGAGTCCAGTGAAACGTACTTCGCTCGGCGGCTGGATCTGGGTGTCGCCACCGGTCGGGATCTGCCGCATCCACAGACTTTGCTGCCCGTGACCCTCATCCACCACATTCACCACGGATTTGCCGTCCGGCGAGATCGCTGCCAGCGCCACTTTGCCCGAATTTGTGAGCTTTGCCAGGCTCATGTGCTGGAACGGTATGGGCCCGGAGTCGCCGAGCCAGCGCACGAGCCGGTTGTATCCGCCATAGACTCCGGCAGCGATCATCAAGAGGCTGAGGAGAGTAATTATCCCGGCACCGCTCATCGGCTTCTTCGCGGCCTCTCCAGTAGCCACGTCGCCAGGAGGTGTCTCCCCACTGCTGCCGGACGCGGAGAGAATGGACGAAGACGAAGGGCTGATTCCACTCTGCCGTCCGTGGCTGGTGCTGTCGCGCTTGAGCCGCTTCAGGTCTCTTCCGATTTCAGCCGCGCTTTGATAGCGCAGATCCACATCCTTCTCCATTGCCTTGGCGATGATCTCCCCCAGCTGGAAGGGAATGGAAGGATTTATCTCCGTCGCGGGTCGGGGATTGTGCTTCAGAATGCCCTCGAGGACGACTACAGGTGTGTTGCCTGCAAAGGGAGGTTTGCCCGTAGCCATCTCGTACAGGATGGCGCCGGTCGAGAACAAGTCAGTGCGGGCATCCAGATCTTTCCCGTGCACCTGCTCCGGCGAGATGTAGGCCAGGCAGCCCTCGACCCTGTCCGGTACAGCCATCTTTAGGGCCGCGATTGCAGAAGCATTGTCGCCGACCGTCTTGAGGGCAGCGCTGCGATCATAGGCAAGCGTTCCCAGGCCGAAGTCGAGAATCTTCACTTGTCCGCACGAAGTGATAAAGATATTGGCTGGTTTCAAATTGCGGTGCACGATGCCTTTGTCGTGTGCGACCTCGAGGGCATCGCTGATCT
>CAZDYZ010000821.1:0-2131 GCA_964509525.1 uncultured Acidobacteriaceae bacterium | reverse complement strand
TCCTCGAGCAACCCTTGCAACGCAATGAATCCGCCAAAGTTGGTTGCGCTGTCGAGGCAAGAAGCCAGTTGGATGGCTGCATTAGGCGCGGCGGCGCTGGCCCATTCGACATCGACTGCCGCTTCCACGTCGTCCCCATTGATGCCAGGATCGGCGCAACTGCTGCCCGGATGCACTTGCACAAAGCTTCCTGAGGGGAACTGCTCCGAGAGGCCAAAGGTGCTGCGAAATGAATTCCAATCGCCGGGATAGTTGTAGACGTTGGTGTCCTCAATCAGGGCGATAGTCCGGCCCAAACCCGTATAGCCTGCTGAGAACGCTGGGTTCAGGTTATAGATCGTAGCCAGATCCGAGGGTACGACTGGGTAAAAGCCATTGCCAATAGTGTAGTCGGAACCCCGCAAGGGAAGTTTCAGATGTTCCAACATGGGTTGTGGCATGAAGTTGTTAAGCGAAACGATGCCGATGATCGCGGGAGCAAGTGCCGCCGGAATCTTTGGGTCGCTCATGTTGGCGATGTGTCGTGCTCCATCCACATCCAGCTGGTGAATCTCTGTGTGGAAAGCCGATTTTACCTGGGCCGCTGTACCGGAGAAATCAATCACGGTTCTGGCGGAATTGATGTTGTTTACCACGAAGCCATGCAAAACCAGCCAGTTCCCAACGGTGTCAATATCAGGCGGAGCCACCCCGTAAGTAGCTCCCAGTTGCTTGGCAGAAACCCATTTGTGGAAATTCGACGATGCGGGATTGTGCAGCTCCTCGATGAACTGCTCCAGTGACTTTTGCAATTCGGCTGGCCGCCTCATTTCGAGCAGCATGTGGTCCAGGGGGAGATCACCCGGCACTGCACCCCGGTCGTTGTTCTCGTTGGCTTCGGGGCGCGTGTTGCCGGCAAGCGTCACCAGCTGGGTTTCGTCAATTTTCTGTGTGATGGCCGTAGGATTCGCCTGCGCATTGGATGTGAGATTGAACGTGAAAACAATGACGACGACGGCAGCGAGAAAGGAAGCACGGGGAGTCATTAGCCCTCCTTTTAATAAGCTGTAGGTTGCATCCAGTTTGGTCTGGGAACTGGCGAAGAATGGAACCCTCCACCTGTGAGATCAGCCGCCCGGATTGGCACCCGGAGATCCAGCCATCACCGGCAACCCAGCGGCAGCAAGGAATGGAAACAATTGGTTAAGGTGCGCTCCTGAGAGGAACCTCCGTTCTATTTCCCGACGGCAAACACTATATACCGATCAAGTAACCCAGAGCTTTTTTGCCTTGGCGGTTGTCTCTTGGTTCGATGTCCTAGCTGTGGTCCCTTCGAACCAGCCTGTCCGAAGCGATCGCTTTGACAAGCAGATCGCCCGGCGCACCACAAGAGCGCTATCCCCCAAGAGCGCTCCTAAAAAAGGACTTCTAAGCTGTGGTCCTTTTTTTTCGGTTGCACCAAAACCGGCCAGCCACCTTGCCTGGTTTCCGGTAGGTCTGTGATTGAGACACCAACCTGGCGCCTCGCTTACTTTCTGCCGAGCAACTCCTTGGCGGCGGCGGCCACATGTTCGGGTTCGAAGCCGAATCTCCTCTGGAGTTCTTTGAGTGGAGCCGAGGCTCCGAACGTCTTCATGCCGATGACCCGGCCTGACTGGCCGACATACCGCTCCCACCCGAATGTCGAGGCTTGTTCCACCGCAACACGTGCCGCCACACCTGGAGGCAGCACACTGTCGCGGTATTCCGGCGTTTGGTTTTCGAAGATGTCCCATGAGGGCATGGAAACGACTCGCGAGCGAATGCCCTCGGCGACCAGTTGCTCGTGTGCTTGCACAGCCAGAATGACTTCACTGCCCGATGCGATCAGAATTACTTCCGGATTCTCTCCGGGAGGGTCGGCAAGTACATAGGCACCTTTGGCAACACCGGATGCCGGGGCGTACCTGTTGCGGTCGAGCGTGGGCAACGGCTGACGTGATAAGGCCAATACTGCAGGTTGGTGACGCAACTGCATGATGTAGCGGTAGGCCTCCACGACCTCGTTCGCATCCGCCGGACGCAACGTGACGAGCCAGGGAATCGCGCGCAGAGATGCGAGGTGCTCTACCGGTTGGTGGGTGGGCCCATCCTCTCCATCGCCCATGGCATC
>CAZDYZ010000820.1:0-5784 GCA_964509525.1 uncultured Acidobacteriaceae bacterium | reverse complement strand
CACGTCACTGTGGGCCAATCCATCGTTGCGGGTACTCCGTTCGCAGCCATGATGGTAAAGAACGGGGTGGATGAAACGGCGGTGGAAGGAACAGCCGACACGCGGTACACAATCCCGCACTTCCATGTTTCAGCGCATCATCCCACAGTTAACGTCCCCATTCTTTGGTGGCGTTCGGTGGGCCACACTCACAATGCGTTTGTGATGGAAACGCTGGTTGATGAACTGGCGACGCGTGCCAAAGTCGACCCGATTGCCTATCGATTGAAGCTGCTGTCGCCGGATGCGAAGAAGCTACGTGCGTGCCTGACATTGCTCGATGAGAAGAGTGCCTGGCGCCAAAGCGTCGCAACGGGCCACGCCGTCGGGGTCGCCTGCCACGAATGTTTTGGGACCGGCGTCGCTTGCGCTGTCGAAGTCTCTGTTGAAGAAAGGCGTCCAAGAATTCATCGCGTGGCGCTTACTGTCGATCCTGGTGTTGCTGTGAATCCGCTGACCATCGAAACCCAAATGCAGGGGGGATTGACATTCGGCCTGACGCAGCTAGTGCCCGGTGGAGCGATCACCTTGAAAGACGGCCACGTAGAGCAACACAACTGGGACGGCTACATACCGCCCTATATGAAAGATGCTCCGTTGGCAGCGGAAGTCTACATTGTTCCAAGCGCGGAACAGCCTTCAGGGTGCGGCGAGCCTCCGGTGCCAGTCATGGCGCCCGCCGTGGTGAATGCGCTCTTTCGACTGACCGGAAAACGTTACCGTAACTTGCCACTCACCAATATCTAGCCTTCGCAACCATGCAGAGTAGCTTCTCCAGAGGGCATGGTCTCAGGGAGGTCGGTAGGTATGCTCGTGGGCCGCCACACATTGAGTTGAAGCTAAACTTTCACGAGTGACACGTGCACGGAGACTGGCTCTCGTGAAGTCCGTGTCATGTCAAGTTGACGAGAAACGGCCTATGCGCGGATGTGGACTTCGGCCACTTGTGCCCAAGTCGGCATCGAGGAAGTGTTGGATTAACCGACTCATTGCGGGATAAGTCCTCGGCGTTGACCGCATGCGTTAAGGGACGATCCGCTGGACAAAAAGTGGACAAACCTGCCCGCGAGCCTCGTAATTCCATTTAACACCGGCGCTTAGAATCAATAACTTAGGAGTTCATTCGAGGTGACCCGGGTTCGATCCCGACCCGGTACACCAAGATTAAGGGAAATGGCATCAACGCATATCAAAAGTTGTAAAGTTGTCAAACAACCAGACGGAAGTGTCCCACTTTTTCCCCCCCAATAGCCAAAAGCCAGGCACTTGCCCTCATTACCCACCTCAAATGAGCGTAATCGAGAGATGTTACGACGATTAAGGTATCGCCTTCTGCAGCGACGTGGACACGGCGGTCCTGCAACACTGACCGCATCCGATAATCTGAACGCATTTCCCAGCGTCAGGATAAGACACAATCCCCGCCACGCCGCTAGCAGAGCTCCCATCAGGGTTGATGATGGATCGGGGACTAGAGTATTCGCATCCGCAGAAAGCGAGAGAATTGGCATACGGGTGATGGAAGCCCCCCGGCGGTGGCCCACCGGCACGCTCGACTTTCACCTTCAGAACGGGAAGACCAAGACGAGCCAACCCCGAGAGCAACAATGATGCATTCTCTTTCCCTTCGTAAGAACCGGCGTCTTCACTATTCCATGACCGCACTTCATCACAGGTTGATTCCGACAATTTCTTGTTGGTAGCTAGGGCGGAGACATCAATCTGAACTGAATCGGTGCGCATCCGGGGTGTTATGCGAATACCTGCAAAGCGGCCCTTGAGAAGCGGAACGATGCCGAGCACTTCTCCATCACCCACTGCAGGAATATAGAAAACCGCCCCGTCGGGCATGCTGACTTCGACTTTAAGCGTTACGGTTGGCCCGCCAGTCGATTCTTGCGGCCAACCTCGAAGGCTGCCCAAAATGAGCACCACGCTGAGCGCAATATTATGTCGCCTCATTCGACAAACCCCCAGTCTGGAACGGTCCCCAGGGAGATTTCTTGCGAGAATTATTTCCTAACTAGCGAAACTAGGCGAAAGCACTCAAAAATTCCGACCTAACGTTGCGTCGATTTCGGCCAGGGATCGTGCATACGCACGCGGACAACGTTTCCTAGTCTCATCCCTTGTTGCGATTGAAATCACTCGCGAGCTTCTCCCCGCTACTCTGACTTCCCCGATGCCCGTTTGGGGTCAACTTGTACGGTTTGCCGACTTCTCGTCCAAGTGAGCTGACCCGCCAACAGGACGGACTCCACGCCAGATCCGTACACATGTGGGAGAAGCCGACTTCCGGCCCGCGTGGCTCTCAGCGAGTCACCTTCCGGTTTGCCCGTCATCCACCAAGCGAGCTTTTCCAGAACTCATTCCTCGACCCGCGAGCTTGGCTGTTGCTTCGTTTTGTTTTTGTCACACTGCCCTGCGTCCTCGGTCACAGACAAACGATGGTGGCAAGTACGAGACTAATCTCGAGGGTGGGCATGTGAATATTTTCCCATCTGCCCCGATAGCTGCTGCGCAGTGAGAAAGAAAGACCGCCGAGTCCCCTTGTTGCATGAACATCTCGGGTCAGGTTTGTTCATTGCGATCCCCGGTGGCCTTAAAGGAATGGCATTGAGTTACAGCGTTTTCCAAGAGTTAGACCAAAGCTAAGGCCGTGGGCGTACGCCTCACTGTATCTACATTTTTCGCGATAACGTTGTGTTGCGTTGCTTTACCAGTCCAGGACGCCGCCCCGGCCCAGCCGAGCGCAGCTCCTGTCCAAGAGTCCGACAAGAACGCTCCTGAACTATCAGCCCAGGATACTCCGATTACGTTCGAGGTCAGGGTGAATCTGGTAGAGGTTCGGGCCGTAGTCCGCGATGCTCACGGCAATGCCATAGGCAACCTGAAGCAGGAGGACTTTCAGCTTTTCGACAACGGCAAGCCGCAGGTCATCACGAGGTTCTCTGTAGAGGAGTCAGGGGCCAGACCGCCTGCCATTAAAGCCGTTAAAGAGGAGGCTTCACCGGAGGCGCCTGGCGCTGCTTCGCCCTTACCTAAGCATTACGTCGCATATCTGTTCGACGACATTCATTTGCAGTTTGGCGACCTGACCCAGGTGAGAAGCGCGGCGATCCGCCATTTTCAGAACTTGCAGGCGACCGATCGCGCTGCCGTCTTCACTACTTCAGGGCAAGTGCAACTGGATTTCACCGATGATCGCGAGAAGTTGAAGGAGACGCTGAATCGAATCAGGCCGACCTCGATTGCCACTACAGGTGCAACCGAATGTCCGAACATCAGCTATTACATGGCGGACCTGATAGTGAACAAAAATGACAATCAAGCGCTGCAAGTTGCAACCCAAGACGCGCTGGACTGCGCGTTTCAGGGCGGCCCAACCGTAAAGTCAGCCGAAGCGGCGCAGATGACACAACAAGCGGGACAAATGGCAAAAACGGCTGCGCGGAGGCAACTGCAGCTGGGTGACCATGAAACCCACGTTTCTCTTGCGACCTTGAGAGACGTCGTGCGCAGGATTTCCGCCATGCCCGGTCAGCGGAGCATCCTGATCGTCTCTCCCGGCTTCTACAATCCGGATGAACTTTGGGAGCAGAACGTGTTGGCTGAACAAGCGCTGCACTCCTACGTAACAATCAGCGCTTTGGATGCTCGGGGCCTGTACAATGACATGCCGGACGCCAGCACCAAGCGGGTACCAGCGCCCCCTTTCTTGCAGCTAGTGTTGCAGTACCAGCACGATGAGGCCTTCGCCAATGCTGATGTCCTGTCTGAACTGGCGAATTCCACCGGCGGTACATTCTTCCACGGCAACAACGACCTGGACCAAGGTTTCAAACAATTGGATTCGCCGCCGGAACATTCCTATCTGCTGGCCTTCTCTCCCCAGGATCTGAAGTACGACGGCCGTTTTCACAATGTCAAAGTCACCGTGAAGGGCCCACAAAAGTTCGCTATCCAGGCGCGCAAGGGATACTATGCTCCCAGGCAGGCCGTCGGCGAGGCCGAGCAAGCCAAACAGCAAATCCAGGATGAGGTTTTCTCGCAGGAAGAACTGCATGAGCTTCCGGTCGAAATGCACACCCAGTTCTTCAAGACCACTGACGATGAGGCAAGGTTGTCGGTCCTGGTGAAGCTGGATGTGCCGCGTCTGCACTATCGCAAAGCCAACGGCCGGAACAACAACAATCTGACGGTTGTCTCCGCCTTGTTCGACCGCAACGGAAACTACGTTACCGGCGTTCAGAAAGTCGTTCAAATGCACTGGAAGGACGAGACGCTTAGCAGCAAAGTGGCCTCGGGAGTCACGGTGAAGACCAGCTTCGACGTGAAGCCGGGAAGCTACGTCGTGAGGCTGGTGGTGCGCGACGACGAAGGACAGCTGGCGGCGCAGAACGGCGCCATTGAAATTCCGTAAGGATGTCCTCTGATTGAGGTGGGATAGGAAATCACGTCGCTTATGGCTAGCAGCGTTGGTAATAACCGGCGCCTGGATTTTGCGAACATTTCCTGCCTCCACAGCGAGAGCGCACGCACAACCGCTGGCGCAGACCCAGTCCCAGCCGGAGCAGGCAACGAACCAATCCCCGCCCCCAACCGGCGACAGTTCCACACCGGTATTTAAAGCGGAGACACGCCTGGTTCTGGTTGACACCGTCGTCACCGACAAAAAGAACAACTACATCACCGACCTGACGGCCAAAGACTTCAAGGTCTGGGAAGATAACAAGGAGCAGGCGATTAAGAGCTTCTCGCTCGAATCCGGCTCCTCTCGTTCCGCGGAACATCGGCATTATCTGGTGCTCTTCTTTGACAACACCACGATGACCCTTGAAGACCAGGCCCGGGCGCGGGACGCCGCGGCCAAGTTCGTTGAGGCCAACGCCGGACCTGACCGCTACATAGCGATCATCAACTTCTGCGGAACAGTCAATGTGGCGCAAAACTTCACGGCCGACGCCGAACGGCTGAAGCAGGTCGTGCGCAACGTGAAGTTCTCCAATGTTTCGCCCAATGCCTCCAGTCAGCAGCCAGCAAATCAGCAGGCGGTGCAGGTTGCGTCTCTCGGTGCACCGCAATTGGGAGGTGCGGAGGCCAACTTCGGAGCACGCACGCTGCTGCTGGCCTTGCGTAGCGTTGCCAAGAACCTGGCGTCCGTGCCCGGCCGCAAAAGCCTCGTTCTGCTGACCGCCGGCTTTCCCATCAACCCCGGCGACCCCAATTATCCTGAGCGGCAGGCGGAACTGACGGCGGCGATCAGTGCATGTAACAAGGCCAATGTCGCGGTCTATCCCATCGACGTGCGTGGGCTCACCTCGGGCTTTTCCGCCCAGAGCGGCTCGGCGCATCTGGAAGCGAGCCCCGATTTCGGCGAGGCGCGCCTGGTGACCGCAACTCTCGACTACTCCGCCGATGATCAACCCGCGCACCTGATTTACGTGCAGAAGGGCGGCTCCGGCGGTGGTAGCGGTGGCGGCGGAGGAGGGCATGGTGGCCCTGGCGGCGGACCGAGCGGTGGTGGAGTCGGAACCGGTGGTGGGACTCACGGCGGGACCACAGGAACTTCCGCCGGCGGCACGCACGGAACAACGTCTGCTGCTAGCGTGCAACCCAGCAGCACTGGTTACAATCCGTTCGGCAACTACACTCAGAGCCGTCAGCTCGTTCCACCAACCATTCAGGGCGTAGCTGACAACCAGCAGGTCCTCTACCAACTGGCGCAAGGCACCGGCGGATTTG